>MFXJ01000024.1 GCA_001787465.1 Candidatus Peregrinibacteria bacterium RIFOXYB2_FULL_32_7
TCACTATTTGTATTTACCACTTTAAATGAAATTTCTTTTTTAGAAATTCTTTTTTCATCTAAAAGTACTCTATATACAGCCAAAGCCACACCATCCAAAGATTGTTCTGGAAATTGATTGACAGCTAATTCAACTATTGAAGCTTCATCGCCTCTTAATCTAGGCGCGATATCTTTACTCCATCTATCAAAAGATATATCCATTACTGATATATACCTATCATTATCTCGTATAGCTTTTCGTATTTTAGGTGCCATACTAGTAATTATATCCATTACATTTGTTCTTGCAGCAACTAATTCTTCTTTCTCTCGCTGAAAATCTCTCACTTCAGCATCGCTTTGCAATACTTTATCAGATGTCCTTTTTAGTTCTTTTAATAATTGGCTATCATTTTGTTTTTCCACCCCACTCCAATCTGCAATTAATTCTAAATATGTTACGGGTCTCCCTTCTCCAGAAGACATCCTTTTCTCAACTCTTAAAGGAACTCCGTGCCAATTCCCCAATCCTTCTACAAGAGTTTTTGCTTCTCCTTGGAATATATTTGGATTTATATTATTAATTCTTGCTGTATTTACAAAATAATCTGGATTAAAAAATTCAGTTCCATCATAATCTCTATCTCTTTTTAAATCTAAAACAACTGCCGTTTTTTCTCCTTTGGTTGCACGTAACTTTAAACTAGAAACTGCCGCCTCTACTGAAATACTTGTTTCTGGAGATCTCCATCTCTCTCTCTCCTAGACTCTTCTCTATCACCAAAGTGATCATTTAATGGATTATTATAAGCTCCTGATACTTGTTGTGGATTTGCCAATATCCCTAAACTTGAAATTCTTCCTAATATTTCAGAATTTACCTTCATCCAATCAGCTGAATTTTTTATAGGTTGCCCGGGAACAAGTGGTAAATCTTTTTCAGGAGCATAATCAATTGAGCTATAACCTAAATTTACAATTACCGTTTTTCCAGATTCACCTGCCTTTAATACAGCAGGTCTATAAGCTCTATCATATGTTGGGTCTGCTAATAAACTGGCCGTATTAAATACAATAAATAAATCGGCCCTAGTCCTCTCTCTTTGTGCTTGAGCTGTTTCACACCCTGGTATGAAGCCCCATGAAGTTATTACTTCATGACCTTGCCGTTGTAATAAATTAGCTAAATCTCTATATTGAGAGGAATGTGACACTTTTGCTGAATCTGCATCAGCTGCAATTATTGATATACGTCCCATATATTATTTTTTTTAATGGCTAATAGCACAGGATAACATCTCTCTCTCTTTGTCAATGATAAATAATTTCAAGTTTTTTTAAATAAGGATAAAATGTACTTGCGGTATGTTTTTACATGATAAACTAAAACTTAAGTTTAATAAAACATGTTCAATCGAATACAAAAAGTAGAAAGTATAGAAGATTCCAGTCGTTTCCTTTGGGGACCTAGACAGTGTGGCAAAAGCAGTCTCCTTAAAAAACTTTTTCCACAGTCTCCTTATTTTGACTTGTTGCGCTCTGAAGAATTCCATCGTTTAACTTTTGAGCCTTGGTTGTTACGCGAATCTCTTGGGGAAAATCCAAAATTTCCAATTATTATAGACGAAGTACAAAAAATTCCTTTACTTCTTGATGAAGTGCAGTGGATGATTGTAAATAAAGGATTTCAATTTATACTTTGCGGATCAAGTGCTAGGAAATTAAAAAGAGGAGGGGGCAATTTACTTGACGGAAGAGCTATACGATATGAGTTATTTCCTTTAGTTTCAAAAGAAATACCTGATTTTGATCTAATTAGAGCTTTGAATCATGGACTTTTACCAAAACATTATTTGTCTAATTCTCCAAAAATCTTTTTAAAATCATATATCGGTGATTATTTACAACAAGAAATAGTTGCTGAAGCTCTTATTCGAAATATAAATTCTTTTGCGAAATTTTTAGAAACAGCGGCTTTTTCTAACGGAGAAATGGTAAATTATCAAAATATTGCTACTGATTGTGGTGTTAGCAGTCCAACTGCTAAAGAATATTTTCAAATCCTAAGTGATACTTTACTGGGAAGATTTGTTGAATCTTATAGAAAAAAAGCAAAAAGAAGAGTTATTCATGCTCCTAAATTTTATTTTTTTGATGTCGGAATAGTAAATTCATTATTAAATAGAGAAAATATTATTCCAAAAACTGAAGTATTTGGCAGGGCTTTTGAGCATTTTATTTTTCAAGAACTAATTGCTCATAGTCATTATTCAGGACTTTCTTATGATATTAAATATTGGAGAACATCTTCAGGTTTTGAAGTCGATTTTATTCTTGGAGATGAAGTGGCTATTGAAGTCAAAGGCACAGATTTGGTTCATCATTATCAACTCAAAAATCTCAAAGCTTTTAATGAAGAATATAAAACAAAAAGATCCATTGTTGTTTCACTTGATTTAAGGCCAAGACAAATTGATAATATAGAAATTCTGCCTTGGAAGGTGTTTTTGGAAGAGTTATGGGAAGGAAAAGTTATTTAAAGTTCCCGCTTGAATATGCTGTTGAAATGAATAAGTTGATTGAAATGGAGATGGAGGGCAGTGTAGGATAATTATGAATTTTAGATTTTAAATTTTAAATTACTTTGTCAAAAACTTTAATTCTCAAAAAATCAAAAAAATTCTTAAGCCTCGATAAATCTTTAGAAAAAATTAAAATTTGCGAGGAAGTGCAAGCCGTATTTGTTATTGATCCTACAAAAATTCATTTAACAGAAATTAAAATCGCGAAAAATTCATCTCTACATTTGCTTTATTTCTGTAATCGGATTTTTGAAAAAAATTGGAATGTAAATACAAAAATTTTTTTAAAAGATAATGCGCAAAGCAATATCACGCAAATTTATTTTGGAACAAAAAATACCTCTATTAATTTTGAGGTTTTTCTAAATGGAAAAAATTCAGTTTCCAATATTTACGCTGTATATTTTGCCGATAAATCTCAAAATTGCGATTTTCAAATTGCTAACAATTTTATTGGACAAGGAAATGAAGGAGAAGTCCTGATCAAAGGAATTGTTTGTGATCAAGCCAAAGTTAAAGTTGATGGACAAATAAAAATTTCAAAAAAAGCCCATGAAACCAAAGCAATGCTGATTGAAAACAGCTTAATGCTTAACGAAACTGCTGAAATCACACATCTTCCTGTCCTAAGAATCAACACCAATGATGTCAGAGCTTCTCACGCCGCTTCAATTACACGCTTAAATGAAGAAGATTTATTTTATTTAAAATCAAGAGGACTCAAAGAAAACTTAAGCAAACAGCTATTAATTGACGCTTTTCTATCCACAACTTTCACCAAAGACAAAACTTTTGAAAGATATTTTTGCAAAATCAATAAAAAAGTTTTAGAAAAATTTGAGAATAATTCTATAATATAGCTATCATTTTTTTTACATGTTCAGCCGCTTTCTCTAATCTTAATTGTTCATCTTTCGTTAAATTAATTTCAATAATTTCACTTATTCCATCTTTATTTAATTTCAAAGGCACGCCTAAATAAATATCATTAAATCCATACTGCCCACACAAATATCCTGAAGCTGGTAAAATTTTTCTTTGATTTCTAACTATTGCTTGCGTCATTTCAAAAATCGCTCCTGCTGGCGCAAAATAAGCACTTCCTGTTTTTAAATAAGAAATAATTTCAGCTCCAGCATTAATAGTCCTCTGAACTAAATCATCAATATCTTTTGGTGGTAAAATTTCCACTAAAGGACGGCCAGCAACAAACGTATGATTAATAATTGGCACCATTGGCGCTCCATGCGTTCCCAAAACTATTGTTTGCACTTGGCTAGCTGAAACTTGAAGTTTCTCAGCAATAAAAGCACGGAAACGTTCTGTATCAAGCAGTCCAGCCATACCAATAACTTTTTTGGAATCAAATCCTGATAATTTATGAACTAAATAAGTCATAGCATCCAAAGGATTAGTCACGCATATCAAAATACTCTTAGGAGCATATTTCACAATATTAGGGACAATAGCTTTAACAACTTCAGCATTTTTATACAATAAATCATCTCTACTCATCCCCTCAACACGTGGAAATCCTGCGCTAATAATAATAATATCAGAATTTTCTATCATTTGATAATCTCCAGTACCGCAAATCATCACGTCTGACTGCAATGAAGGAGCGGCTTGCATCAAATCAAGCGCCTTGCCTTTTGCCATATCAGCATCTTTATCAAGTAAAATTAACTCATGACACATCTTGCGTTCAACTAATCGATACGCAGTTGTCGCACCTACGAAACCAGCTCCAATAATAGAAATTTTCATATTAATAGGATAATTTTTACGTTTTTTACAACACCTACATTATAACAATTCTCTTATATTGCAAACTAAATTTCTTCGCATAAACGAAAGATCATTTTACAATAAAGATAATTCACTATTCACAATTTATAATTCATAATTTTTTAAAATGTCTTTCCCACAAATCCTTCCGATATACTTCGGCATCATGGTAATCATACTTCGTCTTCCTGGGCTCGTCTATCCTCATAAATTTAAAAAAGTCTTTTCTGACTTATTAAAAAGTGAAGATATGATGAGGTTAATGGGATTATTTATTACTATTCCCGGATTAATTTTGGTTTTGATGTGGGAATTTTATATTGAAGGAGTCTATATTATTCTCCCCATCATAGGCGCTTTGTTATTTTTTTTAGGAACAAACATTATATGGATGCCACATTTAATTTATAAAAAAATTCTCAAACCAATTTTAGAACTAAATGATGAACAAATCAGAGCAATTTGTTTAATCAAAATTTTAATCGCATGCTGGATCGTATATTTAGGATTTAATTATTAAGAAACCGTAACGAAAAAATTTAAAAGACTCTTATATAAAATTTTCATAATATTTAAAATATTTTGCTTTTTTAAAATATCGGCATATAATAAAATTTAACTATGTCAAACGAACAAGCACCATCATTAAATTCTATTTATCTAACCGCTAGCTCAGCAGAAGATCGTTCGCGCGACAAAACAGACTCGTTAGCAAAAAAAATGGCTTTACAAATAGTAAAAGCTATTCGTGAAAATTTACAAAACAGATTAGAAGGAGTAAATCCGCTTCAAATAAACGAAATATATTTAGCCTCGCAACTTGCTCCTTTTCTTGATAATGAAAATTTAGGAATTACTTGCCCGAATGACTCGAACGAGCGGGCTGGAGAAGAATCTACTGAATTAGATGAAGGCAATGAAATTCAACAATTGAGTCTAGATGAAAATGAAATCCCTAATCAAAATAGAATTAAACAATTTATGCATGCCGTGCGCAAAGAAATTTTTGCACTTTTAACTGATGATAATGAACAAAATAATTTAATACGACAAAGTTTACAGGAAGCAAAATTTATCTACACCAGAGTAAAATCAAATATCCAGCCAGTATTACATGAAAAAGCCTTTGCAAGCGTTCAAAATGGGCAAACCGTTCTTGTCGCTGGCGCGGAATCAAGACATGGCCTAGATCCAAATCTAATACCAAAAAGCTATAATTTATCAGAAGAACAAAAAGATAAATTTAAAGAAGGAAATTATCTTGCTGTCGGAGTGGTTGGTGAATTATTAGGAAATGAAGCAAGTAGTAGCATGGGCAAAGTCGTAGAACAAATGTTTATCAATATGATTGGAAAAGAAACTTTGAAAGAAAAAAGAACAGAAATAGAAAATTATCTGGACTGGATGTCAGCTTATTCCAGATATATGGCGTTAAAAAATGAACACGCTTTTAATCCCGAAGGTTTAGAAAAAGATTTTGGTGAACAAATTCGAGCAAGCCAAGAAATTGATAAAGATATTTTAGAACAAATTTATACGCAAATAAATACAGCAAGAACAACTGGACAAAGCTTTATCTCAACAAATCATTTATTCACAACTCATAATTGCTGTATCCCAACTAATGGCGCGGCCGCCGCGATCTTCGAACCTCAAGCAAATACAAAAGATGGTCTTAACATTCTTGCTTTCACAACTAAAACTAATGATCAAACAATAGCGCATAGATTTGAAAACGAACATCAAGATCAAACTATTCAACAAGCTTATAATAAAATAAAAGATCAATATAATTTAGAGGATGATGAAGCGCAAAAAATGCTTTACTGCATTCATAGCGCTTTTGCTGGACTAATTCCATTATTTTTAGATCCTGTTAAAAAACTTTCAGGTGATGGTCCAATAACACAAATGAAACAATTTACAGAATTATGCCAAGAAAATCCTCAAAGACTTATTGAACTTGGCATTTTACCATTTGGTGGTCTTTATGGCGGACATCCATCAGCCGCTACTGCACTCACAATCATCAAAGATATTTTCGAGTATTTCAGAAATCATCCAAAAAAAGAAGTTTTAGCTCTAATAGCTAGTGTTTGGGGACCTTTGGCTGGAATATCTATGACGTTATTTAAATATTATAAAAAAACTGAAGAATAAATTGATTTTCACTATACCATTCTAAATTCCAAAAATTTTCAATCCTTTAAATTTTTTTCCAAAACCATTCCCTCAACTCCGCTACTGGTATTCTATCCTGCTCCATTGAATCTCTATTTCTTATTGTTACTGACTGATCCCCTTCCGTTTCAAAATCGACTGTTACACAAAATGGCGTTCCGATTTCATCTTGTCTCCTATATCTCTTGCCTATTGAACCAGAATCATCATACTCGCACATAAAATCTTTTTTCAAAGTATCATAAATTTCTTTCGCTTTTTCTCCTAATTGTTTTGATAATGGAAAAATTGCAATTTTAATCGGCGCAATCTTTGGATGAAATTTCATCACTGTCCTCTCGCCTTCTTCACCTAAATTTTCTTCCACGTAAGCATTGATCAAAAATGCTAAAACCGCTCGATCAGCGCCAAATGACGGTTCAATTACATGTGGAATATAAACTTCATTGGTTTGCGAATCGCGGTATTCCAATTTCTGACCAGAAAATTTGATATGCTGAGATAGATCAAAATTACCTCGATAAGCAATCCCAGTTAACTCCCCCCACATATCATCAGTTTTTTCACCTTTTTTTCCGGCTTTCCCAAATGGAAATTTAAACTCAATATCTTTTGTCATAGTTGAATAATGGCTTAATTCATCTTTTTCATGCGCTCTAAATCTAAGCTTATCCTTAGAAATACCTAAATCCGTAAACCACTTAAACGCTTGCTCGCACCAATGTTCAAACCACTCTTTTTCAGTCCCAGGTTTGATAAAAAATTCAATCTCCATTTGTTCAAACTCACGTGTTCGAAAAGTAAAATTACCAGGAGTGATTTCATTTCGAAAAGCTTTACCAATTTGAGCAATACCAAAAGGAACTTTTACCCTAGTAGTATCAATAATATTTTTAAAATTAACAAAAATCCCCTGAGCTGTCTCTGGCCGAAGATAAACCAAAGCACTGTCTTCCTTAATCACGCCTTGATGAGTTTCGAACATGAGATTAAAACTTCTCGCTTCAGTAAAATTACATTTCCCGCATTTAGGACATGGAATTTTATGTTTTTCTATTAAATTACCGATCTCTTTCAAAGATTTTCCAGCCACCGCTTCTATTCCAAATTTTTCTTCAATCAGCTTATCCCCTCTCACTCTCTCCTTACAATTCTTGCAATCCATCAATGGATCACTAAAATTAGTTACATGTCCTGAAGCTTCCCAAGTTTTTGGATTCATCAAAATCGCCGCATCAAGTCCAACCATATCATCTCGTTCTTGAACGAAAGTTTTCCACCATTGCTCTTTAATATTTTTTTTAAGCAAAACTCCATAAGGACCGTAATCCCAAGTATTAGCTAATCCGCCATAAATTTCAGAACCAGGATAAATGAAGCCTCGCCTCTTACAAAGAGCCACGAGTTTTTCCATTAAGTTTTCCATTTTTTATCCAAACTAATAATTAAAAAGCCTCTCTAGCATAACAAGTAAAGGCTGATTAATCTAGATAAAATAAATATAATCTTAACTTTCCAAATTTTTTAAAACTTCCAAAGTTTTAGGTCCAACTCTTCCAGCTCCAAGATCATCTTCACTTGAAATAATCCCTCTATCCAACTGAAAAGCCAAAACTGCTTCTCTAGTGTTATCACCAAAAAAAGTAGAGGTAAAAGTCCCTTTAAAATACCCTAATTGCTGTAAAAATTCCTGTAATTTTTTCACATTCTCATTATTATCTCCTAAATCCATTTCCGAATTCAAAAAATTAGCTGTCAAACCTTTAATATTTTCTAAATTTGTAACTGATTTTTTATCTTCTTTATTAATTTTTGCCAAAATTTTCTCATCTTCTTCTTCCCTTCTAATCGCAATCATACCTTTGGTCTGAATTCTCAAATCAGTCAAATCATTCATATAAGATTTTGTCAAAGGACCAAAAACTCCAGCTCCTTCTTCATCACTACCTGCAATTATTCCTGTTTTTAATTGAAATTTTCTTAAAGCATGTGCCGTTACTTCTCCAAAATATCCGCTAGGTTCTTCAAGCTTCAAATATCCTAAAGCTTGCAATTGCTCTTGAAGCCATACTACTTCTTCACCACTATCTCCTATCTCCAATTGAGATAAAACATATTGAGGTTCTTCATACAAATCATCATATTTTTGTAATTCTTCTAAATAATTAATTGGTTTTTGATATTTTCCATTTTTAAAATCTTCTAAATCTTTTTCCAAAATTTTTCTTGTTTGAGGACCAACAAATCCCGCCCCAAAAGAATAATCGCTATCAATAATATCACGACCAATTTGATAACTAACAATTGCCTTTTGAGTCGTTTCATCAAAAACACCAGTAATATTTTCTTCATTTAAATAACCAAAATCTTTCAAAGCTGACTGTAAAAACTCAACTTTCTCACCCTGATTTAAGACCCCTAGATTTTCTGTAAAATATTTTAAAGTTACAGTCGTAAAACCATTATAAGAACCAGCAATAGCCGTTAAAATTAAATCTATATACTCACTGGCATTTTGCGCTAAATCAAAATAGACCTCTTCAATCATATTTTCGCTTTCTTCAGAATCATAAATCGTAACCGGAACAGTTCTTTTTCCCCAAGCTAAAGCGCGCTTCAGTCCCTCATCTCCAAATCCAAGCCAAATATCCAAACGTTTATTTTTTATCGCTCCTCCCCTATCACAAACACTGCCTGTGCCAAATCCAGGAATATCAATTTTCACTCCAAATTCAAAATTAGACGGAGCCGCAATTAAGCCAGGATAAACCTGCTTGCCACAAGCGCCATTTGTTCCATTTCCATTAAGTCTTCTATCTCCATTATAAGATCCAGTAACATATGTTTGTTGATCCGGTAGAGGAGAATAATAAGCTGTTATCGTATATTCATCCTGATATGCCGCAAACACATTAGGAATTGCCATAAAAAATAAAACAGAAGTTGCTAAAATAGATAAAGAAAGCCGTAATTTTAAATTAATCTGAAAAATTCCCATATTTTTTATTTTTATTTTTATTTTTTGATATTTCGAAACTAAACTTAAAGCTTAAAATATCATTTTATTATATCACAAAAAACAACTGCTAATTTGCAAAACCCAAGTATTTAAGCTGATTTTCTTTAGGAAAGAAGATGAAAATGTGTTTTAATATACAGGTAGAAGATATTTTAATCTAAAGGACAAGAGGCGAAAATCACGATCTTCCCTCCCAGTATCTTTTTAACATTACCGCTAAAGTATACTTAAATGCTTCTTGGCTCACTTTCTGCATTACACTTTCAGCTGAATCCAAAATTTCTTCCGCTATAGACCAACTAACTGCTTCTGAAGCCCAATCGGGCCACTGACCTTCAATAATCTCTCCAGTATAATTTTCTCCATCATCTATTTCTAAATAATATCGATACAACATTATTGCCAAAGTATATTTGAATGCTTCCTGACTCACCGGCAGTAAAACACTTTCAGAACTATCTAAAATTTCTTTTAAAAGGCACCAATTAACTGCTTCCACAGCCCAATCAGGCCACTGACCTTCAACACTTTCTCCTGTAAATTTTTCTCCATCATTTATTTCTAGATAGTATCGATACAACATCACAGCTAAAGTATATTTGAATGCTTCCTGACTCACCGGTTGTTGCGCACTTTCAAGCGAATCCAAAATATTATTTTCTACTGCCCAATTAACAGCATCTTCTGCCCAGTCTGGTATCGCCATTGAATTATTTTCATAAACATCCAGCCATGGTTGCGGATCTATATATCCACTATATCCATTTTCATAATTTAAAGTATCTCCATATTGATCAATCCCGCGTAGTCCAAAATGAAGATGTGGACCAGTAGAAAAACCAGTATCACCAGACGATAAAATGATTTCACCTTCTTTCACTATATTCCCCTCCTCAAAAAAAGGCTTTTCATTTCCATGACAATATAAAGTTTGGAAATGACAATCATCAATATGATGATCAATTCTAATATAATGACCATAGCCTTCGCTATCATAGCCAACATATCTTACTACCCCATCAGCTACTGCTTTGATTTCAGTTCCAAGCGGCGTTCCAAAATCAATACCATTATGTCCATCAAGGTCAAACTGCGCATAAACATCAGGATTTTCACCAAATCCCTGAGTGGCACGATAACTACCGTCAAATGGATAACGAAAAGGGTACATAAATTAACAATTTAGCAATTTATATACATCAATCACCGGCTCCTCATACGGGTGCACTTTCTTAATTGCATCCAAGATCTCTTTTAATTTACTCTCTTCACAAACAGTTTCAATCTTTTCCTCTTCAACCTCTTCAATTTTTCCTAACTTGCCTATAAAAGGCTTAGTATTTTTTAAAGGACGAAATCTCCCAATTCCAGAAATTGAAAAACTGCAAAAATCATAATTTCCAATATGCCCAGCTCCAGATTTTCCCAAAACTAATCTAATTTTATCAGCATGGGAAACTGGAGTATAAATAACAATTTTTAATAAATTCATAAATTTTCAAAAAAAAACTTCCACTTAAAAATTAACTAAAGTATGATAAAAAAGCAATTAACCAAATTAAAATCACCAAAAACTAAAAACTAATTTGCCACCTTAGCTCAGCTGGTAGAGCAATGCATTCGTAACGCATAGGCCGTGGGTTCGAATCCCATAGGTGGCTCCATCCTACGCTCATCCTCACTTCGTTCGGTTTGAGCTTCGGATGGCAAGCCATTTTTATAAAATCTAGACTACCAAACTACAGCTTAGCTATAATCGCATCTCCCATTTCTTTTGTTCCAACCGCAGTTATATCATCACGATTTTCTTTTAAATCATAAGTAACATTTTTTCCTTCAGCTATAACTTCAGCAATAGCTTTTT
>MFXJ01000025.1 GCA_001787465.1 Candidatus Peregrinibacteria bacterium RIFOXYB2_FULL_32_7
AACAGTCAAAGACAAAAAGAAACTTGAGGAAATGACCTTAAATCTTGCCATGGATTATATTGCGCTTGGCATAGACAAAGAAAATACTGCTTTTTTCAAACAAAGCGATATTCCTGAACATGTCGAATTATGCTGGATTTTAAGCTGTATTACTGGAATGAGCTTACTTGAACGAGCTCACGCCTGGAAAGATGCCCAAGCCAAAGGCAAAAAAGAAATTTCATCAGGACTTTTTATGTATCCTGTACTTCAAGCCGCAGATATTTTGATCTATAAACCTGACCAAGTGCCAGTCGGCCAAGATCAAAAACAACACGTGGAAATGGCTAGAGATATTGCAGAAAAATTCAATCAAACTTGGGGAGAAATTTTTCCTCTTCCAGAGCCTTTAATTGAAAAGGAGGTAGCTATCGTTCCAGGAACTGATGGTGAAAAAATGAGCAAAAGTTATGGAAATACCATTGAAATGTTTACTGATGAAGAAACTTTAAAAAAACAAGTAATGAGTATTATTACAGATTCCAAAGGACTTGAAGAATCAAAAAATCCTGCGACCTGCAATGTATTCAAACTTTATAAACTTTTAGCCACGGAAAAGGAAATTAAAGATATGGAAAATAAATACAAAGCTGGAGGTTACGGATACGGCCACGCCAAAACTGCACTTTTCGAAAAAATCCTTGAATATTTCAAATCTGCTAGAGAAAAACGTGAAAAATTAAAAAATAATCAAGATTACGTTGCCGAAGTATTAAAAAAAGGCGCTTTAAAAGCCAGAGCAGTAGCGGAAAAAACTATGGATGAGGTAAGGAGGAAATGCGGACTTTAATCTCCTTTTCTTCTCTTTTCCCATTCGACCTTTAATTCATCTTTCAATTTATTTAAAGTATCACAAACTTCACCCATATCTTCAAATTCAAGTTCTCTTAATTGTTCCCATTCCGAGGTATAATAACGAGCGTTTTCTTTTGCAAGCACAAGCACACTAAGTGGTCTATTGCACCCCGCCTTTTTTCTTATAACAAAAATTTTATTTGAATCAAAATAATCTTCCGTCCTAGTGAATGGTTCATCTACCGACCAATCAATATCATCAACATTTTTAATCTTATCTAAAACCACTTGAAATAAATAAGATTTTTTATGTTCAGCTTGTTCTTTTTGTCTTTTCCTCCATTTACTAAAAGCAATGAAATCAAATTCTTTCTTCCAGCCATTTTTTTCAATCATTTTATTAGTTATCGACAAGAGTGGCCAATCTAGCGATATTGAGAAAGGCTGATCATCATAATAAATCGATGCTGTTTGCTCATTTTCATAATAATAAAAGGTATGATATCGACCATTAACTATTACTTTTTCAGGAAATTTATATCTACCACTTTTTAAGCGAGGCGTGACTACCCATCCTGCAAATTCTTCAGTATATTGATTAAAAGTAGCATCAAATCGATATTCTCTACCTTCAATGTTAGCAACGAGATATTGATGTCTTTGATGTGCACCATACATTATACCTGACAATTCCCACTCCTTATGGTCAGCATCAATAATTTCAAATTCAATCCCAAAACGCTTTGCCAATATAGCTATGATTTGACTAGTTGGTCCGCATGACACCTCATCATTTTGATTGCTATAATCTTCAAGAATGATCTGTCCAAAAGCATTAAAAAATTTCTCAATTTCTGCTAAAGAATGATTTTTAGGATTCTCCCAAAGTAAAGGCTTAAGAAATGCGTTATCAGGCAATTGAGATGTCTCATTTACTATTGTTCTTAATTTAGGTGTATCAACATTTGTATACTTTGATGGGATAGAAAGATTTTGTGTGTCGGGCTGATCACTTATATACTCTGGAAAATCAGTTTCTTCATATTTTCGTTGTAAAAAATAAATAGATTTTTTATAAATTTCATATTCCTTACCTATTTTTCCAGAATCATTCCCTCCTTCTAAAAAAACATCATTTTCCATAGGAGATGTTATCTTCCACTCATAATAACCAAAAACATCATACATTGATTTACTATATAAGAAATTAGCGATATCTTCTGGAGAAATATCTGAAGAATTACCTATATTCACATCATTTAACGCTTGATACATTAAAACCAAAAATTTATATTTATGCTCATGAGTTTTTTTATCATCAGGATTATAAAATTTTAAAATTTCTGTTTTAAATTTTTCCAATGCATATTTTTCCATTTCAGCCTCAGTAACTTCATCATAACCTTCAGAATAAGGACTTATTGCTTTACGTAATCCATAAGCTAATTCTGTAACTGCTGTACGTTCTTTATTTTCAGAAGACATAATTTTAAATATTTTTTATTTGTTTTTCTATTTTTTGTAATTCCTTTTTTTGTTCTATCTCTTCTCCTTTATTTCGTTCTTGTTTTATTAAAAAAGCTAATTTCTTGATTACTTTAAATAAATTTTTCTTTTTTTCAGTATTCATAATTTAAATTTTTTATGTATTAAAATATTATACCATTTATCATAAATATTTTCATTAGATTTTTTAAAAATTGCCTTTTTCATATCATTTATGATACAATTAAAATGTTTTTATGATATGATTATTTTATGGATTCTCAAAATCAACAATTAAACAAACGCCAAGATCAGATCTTATTTTATTTAAATCAAGAAAAAAATCTTACCATATCTGATCTTTTTCGATATTTAAAAAAACTAGGATTTGCCATTAGCAAAATCACTGTAAACAGAGATCTCAAAAAACTATTAGATTTAGAATTGATAAATATAAAAGGGAAAGGCCGATCGGTCCAATATGAGATCTCACCACAATATAATTTAGTAAAAGATTTAGACGTAACTGCTTATTTTGAAATCGCTACAGACAAAAGGATAGTTAAAGAAAGATTCAATTTCGATATTTTTAGCTCTTTAAAAGATATTTTTACAGAAGAAGAAAAAGACTTTCTGAAAAATTTAAATCAAATTTATTTAAAAAATTTAAAAAAAATCTCCAGCCATATTCTCAAAAAAGAATTAGAAAGATTAACCATAGAATTAAGCTGGAAATCATCCGCGATCGAAGGCAATACTTATACGCTACTTGAAACAGAAAGATTAATTTTGAACCAAAAGGAAGCCAAAGGAAAAGCCAAAGAAGAAGCAATAATGATTTTAAATCACAAAAAAGCAATTGATTATATCAAAGAGAAAAAAACTTTTTTTAAATCAATATCAATATCAAAAATTGAATCTGTGCATTCGCTTCTAATTGACAAGTTAAATGTTTCCAAAAATTTAAGAAAAATTATAGTTAGAATCACAGGAACAAAATATTTGCCACTTGATAATCAATTTCAAATCAGAGAAGCGCTTGAAAAAACTTGTGAAATTGTAAACAAAGAAAAAAATCCTTTCACAAAAGCTCTAATATTCATGATTATGACTGCTTATATCCAACCTTTTGAAGACGGCAACAAAAGAACCAGCAGGATCATAGGAAATGCCATTTTAATAGCCCATAATATTTGTCCTTTATCATACCGAAGCCTTGATGAGCTTGAATATAAAAAAGCCATCATTCTCTTTTATGAACAAAACAACTTAAGCTATTTTAAACATCTCTTCCTCGAACAATTCAAATTTGCTGTTGAGAATTATTTTTGATATAATATAATGATTTAATTTCTTAAATTTATCATTATGTTTATTCCAAATAGAATTATTAAATGGGGTCAGGATGCCTCAGATGTCCCTGCAGAAACAAAAGCTGAAGCTATACCTGCTCCAAATGAGAAAACCACCGAAGACACAATCAAACCAAATCAAAAAAAAGCAATAAATGATTTAGAAAGAAAAATTTTCGATGGAGCATCTCAAGAAACTTTATTATCTGAATATTGTGCGAGATTTCAATCAGCAAGTTATGTAAGCATTTATGGAGAACAACTCCACGCAATAGAAAGTGCAGATACACATGTAATAAGTGAAATAGCAGATTTAGAAGAAATAATATTGCGTAAATTAAATAAATTAAATGTTGGTTTAAAACCAGAAAATGAAAATTATACTACTTTAGATCCTTTTAATTGTAGGTTTTTATATGCAATTGATTCAGAGATAATGTTAGTAGAAACAATGGGAAATAGTACAATACCTTTAAGAAGAAAACTAAAAAACTTAATGCCATTTATTCAATATCAAGGTAGAGATGGTAAATCGCCTGAGGGATATAGTCTTAATAGTAGAGGCATAAGACTGCTCTACTTGGAATATCTAATTAAGGTAGCACAAGAATTAAATCAAGAAATAGAGATAAGAAGATCAGAAAGAGAAAGTAAAAAAGGGAATAAAGCAATAAATCGAAATTCCATAATAAGAAACGAAGAGCTTTGGGGACCAAACTGAAATTAATTTAAAAAATTACACTCAGGACAACGTATTTTTTTGACATTTTCATACTGCAATTTTAGTGATTATCGAGATAATCTTTAGCTTATCAGCATCATTTTTGCAATATCACCTCATGTTACGCCCTATTTTTCATACGCTACCTTAATCGTCAAAAGTAATCTCTATTTCCCCAATACCTTCTTATACTCCAGCTTATAAATATGAATGAAACTCAAGGCTAGAGATAAAATATATGGAGCAACAACAAGTCCTGAGATTCCCATAGTGAAAAATCCACCTAGAATTGAAATGAAACTTAATAGCGGATGAACGTGCGCTTTTTCGCCGATTATAAATGGCTTGATGAAATTATCTATTGTCCCAACAATCAAAGCTCCCCATAAAATTAAAAATGTTCCGGCAAAAACATGGCCGCTGACAAGTAAAAAAATCGCCGCTGGTATCCAAATTACTGTTGATCCTATATATGGAATAATTGAGAATAAAGCAATTATCGTTCCCCAAAATGCGGCATTCTCAATTCCAACAATAGCAAATCCAATTCCGCCAAGAAATCCTTGAATTATCGATGCCCCAAATACTCCATAAAGTATGCCTCGACTCATATCATAAAGTTTTTGGAAAAGTTGATCTTTATGTTCTTTGGCAATCGGTAATAAAATTTTGATTTCATTTAAAATTCTGTCTCCATCTCGAAAAAAGAAAAATACTGATAAAAGAAGCACAAATAACTGAAAAACAACAACTGACATTTGTTTAGCGAATAAAGTGGTTTTATTGACTAAATATTGGCTAAAACTCTGCAAACTGGAACTTAAAAAATTAATAAAATCTTCAGCATGTATCGGAAAAATATTTTTCATCCCATCTAAATATTTTCCAACAAAACTATTTTCAATAATTTGCGGTAGTAACCTAATATCTAAACTCGAAATATCCGCAAACTTTAATTCTAAATAAACATAAGTTTCAACAGCTTCCTTGGTAATATAGGACACGAATAAAATCACCGGAACAAGCACAATAGATAACACAATAATCGTAGTTAAAACCGAACTTAAGGTTTTCATCTTAAAAAATTTCAAAAACACTCTGTTCAAAGGATAAAATCCAATCGCAATTACACTCGCGACAATAATGATTGGAATAAAAGGCTTAATCAGCCACAAAAAGAAAATTACTGTTGCCAAAAGCCCTCCTAAAATAAAATATTTAGGAATATCTTCCAACACCGTATGAATATTATTTGTCTTTTGCATAAAAAAATTTCTTTATTTTATAATAACACACCTTAATTCAAAATTTAAAATCTAAAATTTTACAATTTCACAATTTCCCTTTGCAAAAAAAAAATTAATGCTACAATTATTTTAGATAGGGATAAAAAATTTTTGAACTTGCAAACAATTCAAGTTTTTTTTTTCGATGAATTCAAAATATATTTTCGTTACTGGAGGCGTTTGTTCTTCACTTGGAAAAGGCATTACGACCGCATCAATAGGCGCAATCATGAAAGCCGCCGGATTCAAAGTTTTTACCATGAAACTTGATCCTTATTTAAATGTTGATCCGGGAACGATGAATCCATTTCAACACGGAGAAGTTTTTGTTACTGATGATGCCGCTGAAACAGATCTTGATCTTGGTCATTACGAACGATTTATTGATGAAAATTTAAGCGCGCTATCAAGCGTGACCACCGGCAAAATCTATACCGAAGTTTTAGCGAAAGAACGTAAAGGTGATTTCCTTGGCGGTACAATTCAAATCATCCCTCATATCACCAACGCTATTAAAGAAAAAATTTATTCTGCCGCTAAAAAAAGTGGCGCTGATATCATTTTAGCAGAGATAGGCGGAACTGTCGGCGATATCGAAGGTTTGCCATATTTAGAAACTATTAGACAAATTAGACATGAAATCGGTAAAGAAAATTCATTATTTGTACATTTAACTTTACTACCATATTTAAAAGCCGCTAAAGAACTCAAAACTAAACCAACTCAAGTCTCGGTCAGGGAATTGCGTTCTATTGGTATTCAGCCTGATATTATCATGTTGCGCGCGGATCACGCCATCCAAAAAGAAATTCTTGAAAAAATTTCTCTTTTTTGCGATGTCGATCTTCCAGCAGTGATACCAGCCAACACTATGAAATCAATTTATGAAGTGCCATTAAATTTTCAAAAATTCGGACTAGGAGAATTAATTGGCCAGAAATTGGAAATGGGTGAGATTAAACCCAATTTAGAAGAATGGATTTCTGTAAATGAAAAAATTAATCAAAAACGAGACCTGTTACCTATCGCTCTTATAGTCAAATATGGCCGAGTTGAGGATGCTTATATCAGTGTAGTAGAGTCATTAAAAATCGCTTGTTTCCAAAATCAACGAGATTTGGATCTTAAATGGATTGATGCTGAAAAATTAGAGCAAAATGATGAAGAGAGCTGGAATCAACTAAAATCCTGCAAAGGCATTTTAGTACCAGGCGGATTTGGAACTAGAGGAATAGAAGGGAAAATTATAGCGGCTAAATACGCAAGAGAAAATAAAATTCCATATCTTGGCATATGTTTAGGCTTACAGATGATGACAATTGAATACGCTAGGCATATTTTGAAAGATCCGCACATCACTTCAGAAGAATTTGACGAAGAAAAAGAATATCAAGAAAAACACATTATTCATTTTTTGCCTGGACAAAACATTAACAGAGCAAAAGGGGGGACATTAAGACTTGGCGCCTATAAATGCAAAATTTTGAAAAACACTCTAGCTGATAAAATTTTTCAAAAAGAAGAAATTTCCGAAAGACATCGACATAGATATGAAATCAACAATGATTTTATAAAAAAGTTAAAAAATACTGATTTTATTGTCTCAGGAATACATGAATATAAAGACGGACATTTAGTAGAAATAGCGGAATTAAAAAATCATCCATTCATGATCGGAACTCAATCGCATCCTGAATTTTTATCAAGACCAAACAGACCGCATCCACTTTTTGATGCCTTCATTAAAATTAGTTCAAAAAATTGAAAGCAAAATTTTAATTTTTTCTCAATTCTCAGCTCTTATTTATCTGCTCCTCCACCTTCGCTAATTCTGTCTTCGCTGATTTAAGGAGTTGCCTCTGCTCCTCAACTACATGTTCCGGCGCTTTTGATACGAAATTATTATTATTCAATTTTAGTTGCAAAGCTGTAATATAATCTGTCAGTCTTTTAGCTTCTTTTTTAAGCCTTTCAAATTCTTTTTTAAAATCAACTAATCCTGATAAAGGCAAATAAATCTCAATATCTCCTATAAATTTACTAACTGAATCTTCAATTTTCTGGCCTGACTGAGCAATAATTAACTCTCCTAAATTAGCCAATCTTTTAATAACTTCAGATTTAGCTAGCAAAGCTGAGGTTAAATCTTTGCCATAAATATAAGCTTGAATCTTTTTAACTGGATCTACTTTTGACTCGGCACGAATAGAACGAATAGATTTGATAATATCAATAATTGTTTCCATTTGCTTGGTCGCAATTTCAAAAACAAGGTCTTTTTGAATATTCGGCCATTTTTCAGAAATCAGCATTTTTTTATTTTCTTCATTAAATTGTAACTCTTGAAAAATCGCTTCTGTCACAAAAGGACTGAAGGGATGTGCTAATTTCAAGACAACATCTAAAACATATTTCAAAATTGCTGGATTATGATGAACTTTACTTATTTCAAGATACCAATCACAAAAAACATTCCAAGTAAAATCATAAATTTTATCTCCAGCGTCAGACAAACGAAAATCGTTTAGAAAATCTGTTACTTCCTCAATCAAAGTTTGAGTTTTGGTCATAATCCATTTATCAGCAAGACTTAAATCTGAACTATTTTCTTTGGTGTTTTCAATCATCATCATTGAAAAACGAGCCGCATTCCATAATTTATTCACAAAATTTCTATATCCAGAAATTTTTTCTTCATAAAGCCGCATATCATTTCCCGGACTAGTCCCAATCACCAAACTAAGCCGAACCGGATCAGCTCCGAATTTAGCAATCATATCAAGCGGATCAATACCGTTCCCAAGTGATTTACTCATTTTCCGACCTTCTTTATCCCGAACCAGTCCATGTAAATAAACTGTTTCAAAAGGAATTTCACCCAAAGTATAAGTGCTCATAATGATCATTCTCGCCACCCAAAAAAACAAAATATCATAACCGGTTTCCATCACCTGCGTAGGATGAAAATATTTCAAATCTTCAGTTTCATTAGGCCAACCAAGCGTAGAAAAAGTCCATAAAGCCGATGAAAACCAAGTATCAAGCGTATCTTCATCCTGCCTCAAATTTACAGAACTGCATTTTTCACAAACAGTAATTTTATCAAGTTCAACCATAATATGTCCGCAATCCTTGCAATAATAAACCGGAATTCGATGTCCCCACCAAATTTGTCTGGAAATACACCAATCTCTCAAATTATCCATCCAATGAAAATAAGTTTTATCAAAAGAATTAGGAACAATTTTAATTTGCCCTGAACGCACAACATGATTAGCGATATCTTTAATTGAAAAATTAGTTCCTTCCAAATCCTTTAATAAATTATTATCTTTCTTTTCCCATTTTTCTCTTGGAAATTTTTTATTAACATCAATAAACCACTGATCAGAAGTAAGTGGTTCGATACTCGTTCCGCAACGATAGCAAATAGACAAATTATGAACATAATCTTCATCAATTTTATCAATTAGACCTTGTCCTTGCATTTTTTTAACTAATTTTTCCCTGCATGTTTTTACATCCATACCAGCAAATTCACCAGCAACATCTAACATTTTTCCATCCATTCCAATAATTGGAATGATTTCAAATCCATATTTTTGCGCCAATTCAAAATCAACAAAAGAATGGGCTGGAGTTATAGTCATTGCACCAGTTCCCATTTCCATATCAGCCACTTCATCTGCTACAAATTTTGCTTTTATTTTACCATCTATCCAATCTATCTCCATCTCTTTTCCTACATATTTTTTATATCTTTTATCATCAGGATGAACAATCACCACCTTGTCAGCAAATTTCGTTTCTGGACGCGCAGTCCCAATAATTACTGGACCATATTTGATATAATAGAATCTAGATTTTGTTTCTTTATACGTAACCTCATCATCCGCCAAAGTTGATTGACAACGAGGACACCAATTTACAATGCGATGCCCACGATAGATTAAACCATCTTGATACATTCTTTTAAAAACCGTATTAACCGCAAAACTCAACTGATCGCTAAAAGTATAAGCTTCCCTGCTCCAATCACAACTGGATCCCATTTTTCTAACCTGATTTCTTATCGTATCCTGAGAATTCGCTACATATTCTTTGACTTTTTCCAAAAACTTATCACGCCCTAAATCATGGCGCGTTTTGCCTTCTTTTTGCAAAATCCCTTCCACTTTATTCTGAGTAGCAATCGCCGCATGATCAGTTCCTGGAAGCCACAAAGCGCAAAATCCAGCCATTCTTTTATATCGAATCAAAATATCCTCAATTGCCAACATGGTCGCATGTCCAAGATGCAAAGTCCCAGTAGCGTTTGGAGGAGGCATAGAAATTGTAAACGGTTTCTTGCTTGGATCAATTTCTGGTTTAAAAAATCCTAATTCCTCCCATTTCTTATAAATCTCATCTTCATATTTCTTAGCATCATAAGCTTTTGCAAGTTCTGTCATACAACTATTTAAAATAAAATTTTAAAAAACACACTAGAAACTGCAAAAAGACTATATAAAAATTATATTTTTAGCAAGGTCACGAAAAACTTCATTTTCACCAAATAATTTGATATAATAAACTAAAGTCTGTTTATTAACTACAACTACCAGCTAAATCACGAAACTTTCTTCAAAGATAAAGCATGTCAATTCTTGACAAAATTACCTTGATTACTAATCGCAAATTCCCTTATTATAAAAAAAATAATAAAAATTAAAACGAACTACTTGACAAATTAAAAGATAAAGCTTAAAATATTTTACTAAATTCAAAATTTCTCTTAAATGGCAAATTTCAATCCAAATAACGTTGAAATAAAGAATCATCATGAATCTCAAGAATCAAAAACTGAGTCTCAGAAAGAAAACATTGCCTCAGCTCCTGAAGGAATTGATTCTTTTCGCGAAAATTTAGCGGCAGTAAGCGAAATTAATGACGATAATGAATCTGGGAACGAACAAGTAAGTGAAAAAGTAAGAGAAAGACCATCTGAGAACTACACCGCGTCAAAAGGAGGCAAAACTCAAGCTCAACAAAAAAAGGAAGAAAAAATTGCTAAACTGCATGCCAAACTAAAAGCTAGTAAACCTTCAAAAATCAGAATGAAATATGAAATCAAAAGAGTTTTGAAAAAAGAAGAAAGAAAATTAGCCAAAGAAGCAAAAAAGTATATGAAAAAACAGGCTTTTGCGGCTTTAAACGAGATCGTAACAAAAATTCGCGCCCTACATCAATTATTACAAGAATTAGTTGATGCCA
>MFXJ01000026.1:0-373 GCA_001787465.1 Candidatus Peregrinibacteria bacterium RIFOXYB2_FULL_32_7
TGGTATGTCAGGATAAAAGTAATTTTTTCGATCAAATTCGGTGAAATCAGCCAGTTTCGCCCCTATTGATAAACCGACTTTTAACACATTTCTTACCGCTTCTTTGTTGATTACTGGCAAGGTACCAGGGTGTCCTATACAAACCGGGCATACATTTATGTTTGGCCTTTTCTCGTCTGCATCATTTTTACATGAGCAAAACATCTTAGTTTTTGTCTTCAATTCCGCGTGAATTTCAAGACCTATGGTTGGTTTCCAATTTATATCTTTTGCCATATTTATATAGAAAATATAAGCTAATTTATGAAATTATGCAAAGTATTAAATGAAAATTATTACACTTTTGGCTCTCCAAAAGATTTCATCTTTTTTT
>MFXJ01000026.1:538-11170 GCA_001787465.1 Candidatus Peregrinibacteria bacterium RIFOXYB2_FULL_32_7
CAACGCCAATAATTGCAATATCATCATTTTTCATAAAATTCGAATCTCGAATCTCGAATCTCGAATCACCATTTTTCATTATCTTCATCACTTTACCCTCCGCGTGCTTCATCACCAACTCTTCAGGTTTTAAATGCTTTTCAAACATTTCTTTATAATCACTCGATATAACCTCAAAATCAAATCCAGCTGATTTAAGCAGTTCAATCCTCCTCGGTGATTTAGAAGCAAGAATAATTTTCATAAAAAAAATTTTGAAAGCGACAATTCCTATTGTCACCAATTTTCCTATTCTCTATTCCCAAAAGCAATCAAATTCTCCAACTTCTTCTCCGCCTCGCCATTTTCCAAAACCTCCCTAGCCATTTCTATCCCTTTTTCCCAAGAAGAAACTTTTTTACAAACTTTTAAAACTGCCGCGGAATTCAAAAGCACTATATCTAATTTCGCTCCTTTTTCTTTCCCAGCTAAAATATTGCGCAAAATTTCTGCATTTTCTTCAGGATCGCCACCTTTCAAATCTTCAACTTTTGCTCTTTTAAAACCAAAATCTTCAGGCTTAATTTCATATTCCATAATTCGGCCATTTTCCAATTCAAAAACTTGCGTTGGACCAGTAGTGGAAATTTCATCCAAACCATTTCCATGAACAACCATAGCATTTTCAAAACCCAAATTCTGCATAGTTTCAGCATAAATCGACAAAACATTTGGATCATAAACTCCAATGACCTGATATTTCACTTGAGCTGGATTAAGCAAAGGACCAAGTAAGTTAAAAATTGTCCGTGTTTTTAAAGTTTTTCGAATTGGCATCACATATTTCATCGCTAAGTGATATAAAGGCGCAAACAAAAATCCAATTCCAATTTCCTCAATAGATTTACAAACTTGATCAGGCGTTAATTCTATTCGCACGCCCAAAGATTTTAACACATCCGCACTGCCACTTTTTGAAGAAGCCGCTCTGTTCCCATGTTTCGCCACTTTTATTCCACAAGCAGAAACCACAAAAGCAACAGTTGTAGAAATATTAAAAGTACTGAAACCATCACCTCCTGTCCCACACATATCAACGCAAAAATCAACTTTCGGTGAAATTTTTAAAGCTTTTTCACGCATTATTTGAGCAAAACCAGTCAATTCATCCGCACAAATCCCTTTAGTCTGCAAAGCTATCAAGATTGAAGCAATTTCCAAATCAGTCATCTCTCCAGACATCATACTCAAAGCTAAATTTTTCGTTTCTTCTAAAGTTAAATTTTGACGATTTATGAGTTTATTTAAAAATTCTGTAATCATAATTTAATACTACCTTTTTTCTTCTTTTTTTCAAGAACGACAAAAATTTGACGACTCTAAAAAAAACCTCTAAACTCTCCTCGATCCCATCAACAAGCTAAAATCTAAAATCTAGATTCTAAATCGTATATGGGGGTTTATTTTCTCACTTTTTTCCACAATGCCAATCATTAAATCTGCCATCAAACGAGTGAAACAAAGCGCAGTCAAACAAAAAAGAAATTATATCATGCGTAGAAAACTTAAAACTGCAATCAAAGGCGTGATTGATGTTGTCAAAGCAAAAAATACTGAAGAAGGAAAAAAACTTTTAAATACTGCCTACAAAATTATCGACACAGCCGCAAAAAAACATATTATTCACCACAAAAATGCTGATCGCAAAAAATCAAGATTAGCAAAATTAGTAGGCAACATCGGTAAAACTCCGGCCAAAGAAGTAACAAAACCCATCAAAAAATCTACCAAGGCAAAAGCAAAAACTACAAAAAAATAGATTCTAAAAGTCTAAACAAAAATTTAATCTTTTTGAAACGCCTTCAAAATCTCCTCGGAAAATGCAATTTCTCCGCCCTTTTTAACTGTAGCAAAAGGAAGTCCGACCTTTCTTACCGACAAATACCTAAATTTCTCCCAAAAGACCCCTGATTGAAGGAAAACCTCATCATTTTTCTGAACAAACAAAGGCATTTTTCTGTTTTCACTAATTTGCTTAAAAAAATCTGGTAAAGCAAAATCACAATATTTAATAAATCGTTTAGCAAATTCCTTCTGCCTTTTATAAGGTAAAATCTCCCAAGCCCTCTTCTCATCAGACATTTTTCTTTTCAAAAATTTAGAATTTTGCCTGCCAGAACTTAGGGCTGGCCTGCCAGAACCTTGGGCTGGCCTGCCAGAACCTTGGGCTGGCCTGCCAGAACATTGGGCTGGCCTGCCAGAACTTAGGGCTGGAATATTCATCTTTTGCTTTCTTTTTTCTCCAACTAAATTCATATCAAACCGATCATCTTCCTTACTATATTTATATCGAGCTAATTGATTTCTTAGATTCTGATTCTGAGCTAAATCGTTACTAGCATCACTTTTCTTTTTCAAAATCAAAGCCGTAAAAAATCCTTCCATCTCTTCTTTATGCGGCCAAAATTTCTTGCTTTCTAAAACTTCAAAACTGGCCCCATAAATTCCTTTTAATTTTTTCAAGACCCCTTCATTTTCAAATTCATTTAAAGTACAAGTTGAATAAACCAATTGCCCGTCTTCTTTCAAAGCTTCAAAAGCAGAACATAAAATTTTCACCTGCATCCGAACAAAACCTTTTATATATTTAAGCGACCATTTTTTCATTACCTCTTCAGACTTAAGGAACATCCCTTCTCCACTACATGGCGCATCAACCAAAACTTTATCAAAACTTTTGGGATAATATCTTTGAAAATAAGATGGTTTTAAATTAGTAATCGCATAATTCCAAACACCAAGTCTTTCAATATTTTCTCTTAAAGCCGCTAACCGAGATAAAGAAATTTCATTAGCAATAACAAATCCTTTTACTCCTAATTTCTGAGCGATATGAGTGGTTTTACCTCCAGGCGAAGCGCACATATCAAGAACAACATCATCTTCCTGAACATCCAAAAGTTCTACTGGATACATTGAAGTTGCACCCTGAATATATCCACAACCATTCAAATGCGGCTCTGTACTGCCTAATGGTTTTTCAAAACTTTTTGGCAAAGTAACCCAAAATCCTTGCTTGCAAAAAGGAACTTTTTTAAGCTTCCATGTCTCTTTTTTTGCAAAATTCTGAAAATCTTTTACCGACCATTTCAAAGTATTAACTCGAAAAGCTTTTGAATAAGATTTATTCAAAGCAGACCAAAATAAATCAAACTCTTTCTCACCGAGTAAATTCTTATAATAATTTTGAAAATTTTGCTGAGACATTTTGAGAAATTGAAAAACAAAAAGACATTAACATGTTTAATCATTTTTTCCCATATTTATTTAATTAAAATTATATTTGAATGAAATATGTTTTCGAATTATCTCGAAATGAAAGGAAATTTTGATGATAAAAATCGAAATGAAAAGAACTTAAATTTTTAAATTCCCATGCAATACCGCCGTCCAATATTCTGCATTCATATCCTCTGAACCATATTTAGCAAAAAAAGATAATGGGAATCCAAATCTGTCTTGATATTCCTGACTAGAAAATTTTGAAGTAAATTTTTGGGATTTTTTATCCCAATGATATCCGGTTATCATTTCAACTGCTAATATAATACGTCTTGCTTGTTCAGCTAAAGTTGCATTTGGAACATTATCAAAAACTTTTCCATTCCCATTCATAACTTTTAAAATTTTTTTCCCATTACTAAATAAAATTGATATGAATTCAGCTATTCCTTCTATTGTTCCAGTAAAATAATCAGGTAACGTAATATGCCATTGACTGTAACTTGTTTTATAAATAAATGGTTTACACATTTGCGGAATACTCAAAGTATCAGCAAAACCAAATGACTGTAAGCTCTGCCAGAATTTACTTCTTCCCTCAAAATTATCTAAGCAATAAATATAATGTCCCAGTTCGTGAATAAAAGAAAAACCTCTTTTTTTTGTATCTTCTACTATATTAAAAGAAATAAAAATTATTTGATCATCTACATCATATATAGCAATAGCATCTGAATAATATGGATGAAAAGGATTTCTTTCAGCTTCAGACTGATCATTTTTCAAATCAATTTCATCAGCTATTTTTTTAACAATTCGTATTTTTAAATTTTTATGCTGTTGCCAAAAATCAAGCGGCAATAAAGCTAACATATTTTCTAACATAGAAAAAATTTCTAATATTTTCGCTTGGTTTTGTTGGTCATCTGGCCGACATAAATATAAAAATTTTCCTTTCATCGCAAAATATCGTGTAGAATTAACATCTCGCCTTGTTTCAAACTCCACTGAAATTCCATATTTATCTTTTATCCTTTTCAAAGTTGATTCAATCTCACTTAATTTATCAACGCTGAACTCTTGTTTTGTAATTTGATTACCCAAAATTTTTTCTTTTTTCTGAGAGCAATTTCTTCCTCCTGATTGATCCATTTCTTCTCTTTCAGCATTTTCATAAACAAAAAATCTTGACTTCAAAGAATACTGAAAGTTATAAAAACTTTTAACTTGCATATTAAATTTTGAATAAATCGATATATTATATCACAAATATTTCCGCTTCTTACTGCTCTTTAATTGACTTAATCAATAAACTATGTTTTAATTAAATAAATTTTTAAATAACAAATATGGGAACAGATCAACAAGGAGACATAGAAAAAACTAAACTAGAATCATTACAAGAACTTTTATTTGAATTTTCTATAAAACCCGAATTGGGATTTCGGGAAATAGATGAAGAACAAGATATGCCTGACGAAGAATCAGCTCAAGTCGCATTAGGAAATTATTTAACTATTCCTGAAACACTTGTATCAAAATTAACTGAAATGGGAATAGTAAATACTCTATTATTAATAGAAGAAGCTCAAGAATTATATAATGAATTAGAAATGGCAATTCCAATAGAAGATATATTCTTTCAATGTAAGATAAGACAAGCGCTATATGATGTGCTTGAAGTCAATACGGCAAATAGAGATTGGTTTGAGGAAGAAACAAATAGAGATAATATGGCTACTTATAATAGTATATCTAGCCTATGCTCTTCAATAGATTCAATTATAGATCCAATTAATGAAAATTTAGGCAAACTTATATGTAAAACTAGAGCCATTTTTATCATATTTATGTTTGAACACCGCAATGTTTTAGATGCAATTAATATGTTCAAAAAATATCTTACAAGGCATTTAATAAAAATTGTTGTTGAAGGCAAAGAAACAGATAAAATTCGTGAACACTTATCTGACGATGAAGTTGAAATTCTAGAAGACGTTGAAGATCTAACTAACGCAGATTCAAAGTTAACTAATGAATTAAAATCTCGAATAGGCATATCTTTAGAAGATTTAGAACCACCAAATCAAGCCTTAATAAATCAAGCAATACAAATTATTCAAGAAAATAAAATAGGTCAAATCGCTGAATTAATAATTGGTGAAAATGAAGAATCTTTTACTGTTTTATCCTCATGCATCCCACCATCAAAGTGCGGATTACAATTAGAAGAATGACGCCCACCTGTCAATCCTCCCAATCTATGCTATTCTTAATAATCACACCTCACTGATCACATCAAAACCTTTAAAACTTCCAGTTATAGAAAGGCCGATAATTTGTCCTTTGCAAATATTCTGATGTTTTATTTTTTTTGCTATTTCATTTAAAGTAGCACCAGACCCGATTGCGTCATCTATAATTAAAATATTTTTATAATTTTTTTGAGAATTAACTACAAAGGTTTTATCAGCATTTTCAACCCTATCTTCAAGTTTATTAAGAGTTTTTTGAGGCACTGCAAATTCACCTCTAATTTTTACAATATTAATTTTTGGTAAATCTAAATTTAAATATTTTTCAAATTCTTTCATAAACTGAATCTCTCTTTTGACAGTTGGCGGTACGAATACAATTGCCTCAATATTAAATTTTTTTAGAATTTTTATTATTTGAGGCTGAACAAAAGAAACTAATTCCTTTATCAAAATTCTATTTTGACTCTGTTTAGCATAAAGTAGCATCTGCCCTAATTTCGTTTTACCAAATCTTTCTATAGAATAGAAATCTAAATAAAAAATTTTATCAAGATATAAAATTTTAAAAGTATTTTTCATTTTTTGAGATCCATCAATAAAACCATCTTTTTTAAAATTATTATATTTTAGCAAAGTAGAGACATACTCTTTTGCTGTTTTCAAAACATTTTGTTTGTTCTTATTACACCAATATATAAATCCATTAATCCCTTCTTTGCGTTCACCAATCGGACTAATCATAAAAAAATTATTTTCAATCTGTTTTTTTAGATCTTTATCAAAAATAAACTTATCATCATTCAACTTTAGTTCATTTTGAATAGCATAAACAACCTTTGGAGCTGTTCCAAATTTAGAAATTTTATTTTCAAATAAAAGCTTAGCAATATGCTTATAAAGAGCTTGGTTAGAAATCTCAAGATAATCCCGCAATTCTTTAGCAGAACTTTGCGTGCGCTTTTTCAAATATTCAATAATTTTCTCTTTAGTTGTAATCATTTACTAAATTTTATTTACGATTGATAGTTGACTATCAATTATCAACTATAAACAGTATAGGAAAATAAAACTAAACTGTCAATCGATCATCTGATTTTTAGAAAAAAAGTAAGGTGTTGAGATTTTAAATTTTAATCAATTTCTTTTCTAATCGTTCTAACCATGATTTTAATGATGTTATATTTCTTCCATTTTCTTCTAACCATATAAAACTTTCTTTAATCATTCTTATTTGAAAATTAATTTGTAACAAATATTTAGAATTCTCTTCCATGTCTAAAACTATCTCCAAAGCTTCTAACATTTCATAAGTATATTTAAATCGTAGACCCCCCTCACTCTCTTGCATTTGATTCAAAAATTGTGAAATAGTATCATCATCTCTCGCTAATTTAAAAAAAGATTTAAATTCTATCAATCGCGAATCTCCATTAAGCGACACCCATCCTTGCCCAATGACAACTGTTTCATCTTCTACAACAAAAATTTCCGCAAAAATACAGCCCTGCTGTTGCACAACAGCAATATTATCCCTATCAATAACACGAATTTCACTAGAAACTTCTTCTCCTGATACAACTGCTTCTAAAAAAGCAGATAATCCTTCCCATCCTTCCCAAGTGAAAACTAATGTATTTTCTAATTCTACATGTTGTGAGTTAGCAATAGGCTGGAAACGTTCTAAAATAATTGCAGAATACTGATCTCTTGTTGTAGGTGTATTTAATAATATTCTATATCCTGTTACATGTTTTTCTATCATCTCTTGATACCCTGTTATTGCAAAACCTGTACAGACATTGAAATCCAATTTATCTTTTTTTGGATAAAAATCAGCAACAATTTGACGACAAATTGATTTTTTATTTAAAGATTCTCCAGAAGATTTTAAAAATTTAACACATTCTCGCATTAATCTTATTAATCCAGCTATCTCTCCTTTATCATGTAAAAGTCGATCATACAAAGGATCATTTGGATCTATCATCTCTTTTATTACTGATCTTAGTACACACCTACCGTACATTTCTTGTAATTTTTCGAACATAATAAAAATAAAATTTATTATTGGATAAATATTTACCAAAAAATTTGACAAAAAGCAAGATTGATTTTGAAATAATTTAATTAAACTCACCTGTCAATCCCCCCAATCTATGCTATCTTACCCATAGATTTTTAATAAATTTTCTCACATTTTTCATTTTTCATTTTCAATTTTTCATTCTAAATCATGTACGCCTCCATCCTCCTCAACTCCAACACAAGCCAAAGACTCGGTGCGCTTACTTATTCCGTGCCAGAAAATTTGCGTTCCCAAATTCAAATTGGATCAATTGTCAAAGTGCCTTTAAGAAATAAAAAATATGCAGGTCTTGTTTTGGACATTCAAAAAGAACTTGATAAAAATTCTAAACATCGACTAAAAGATATTGAACAAATTATTTATTCAGAACCTTTAATTTCAGAAAAAAAAATCAAAACCGCATATCTAATTTCAAACTATTATTTTGCTGATTTATATAAGGTTTTATCTTTATTTCTGCCTGATAAAATTTGGGATGGAAAATTTAAAATGCTCAAAGAAAATTTTTATAAATTACTTATTACTAAAAATGAAATTGAAAATTTTATTACTAAAAATCAAAAAAAATCAGAAAAAATCTGCGCTCTTTTAAATTTATTTATTGCTAATGAAAAAATCTCTGAAACTGAAATTAAAAAAACGTATAAATTTTCTACACAAATTATAAAAAAATTAATTGAGAAGAATTTTATAAAACTTATTGAAGGTCAGACTTTAAACTCAATTGAGAATCATCATGAGCAAAAAAATAATTTTAATCTTTCTACTGATCAAAAAAACGCTATTGAAATAATACAAACTTCAAATAAAAAAAACTTTCTGATTCATGGTGTTACTGGTTCAGGTAAAACTGAAATTTATTTACAACTCGCGAAATCAGCCTACGATAACAACCAACAAACTTTAATTTTGGTTCCTGAAATTTCTTTAACTCCACAATTTTTAGCATATTTCCAAAAAGAATTTGGTAATGAAATTGCTGTTTTGCATTCGAAATTAGGAGAATTAGAGAAATGCCAGCAATGGATGAGAATACTTCACTGTGAAGCGAAAATCATTATCGGATCAAGATCAGCTCTATTTTGTCCATTTCAGAATTTAAAATATTTAATTATTGACGAAGAGCACTCATGGACTTACAAACAAGAAAATTCACCGAAATATGATGCCAGATTTGTTGCTTTTGAGATGTTAAAACTTTACCCAAATTTAAAATTAATTTTGGGTTCAGCCACACCATCCATTGAAAACTATTTTTTAGCTGAAAAAAATGACCTTCAATTAATCAAACTCAAAACTAGAATTAATGAAAAAAAACTACCAAAAACCTATATCATTGATTTAAGAAATGAACTGCGAAGTGGAAATTTCTCTATCTTTTCCAATCTTTTACAAGAAAAAATTGCAGAAAAACTAAATCGTCATGAACAGGTAATTTTATTTTTAAATCGTCGAGGTTCATCATCATCTGTTATCTGCCGAGATTGTGGCTACACCTGCAAATGCAAAGTATGCGAAATCCCATTGACCTACCATGAAATTAGAGCTGAGAACTTCCTCCAATGTCATTATTGCGGCTACACTACGGCTAATCCCCTCACTTGCCCAATCTGCAAATCAACCAGAATTAAATATATCGGCATTGGTACGCAAAAAATTGAACAAGAAATTCAAAAACTCTTTCCAACCGCAAGAATTTCCCGCGCTGACGGTGATACGGTAAGCCAAAAACACGCTTTCCAAAAAATCTATACTGCGATGAAAAATCATGAAATTGATATTCTTGTCGGCACACAAATGATCACCAAAGGACTTCATTTACCAAAAGTAAGCTTAGTTGGAATTATTCTAGCTGATATGAGTCTAAGCATCCCTGATTTTAGAGCGCAAGAAAATACTTTTCAATTACTAACCCAAGTGGCTGGAAGAGCAGGACGAGAAGAAATTCCTGGCGAAGTAATTATTCAAACTTATATTCCAAACGATTTCACAATTAATACCGCCTCAAAACACGACTATCAAACTTTTTACGAGAATGAAATTAAAAATAGAAAAAATCTCAATTTCCCGCCATTCTCCTCTTTAATCAAACTAACCTACACTCACAAAGACGCCAAAATCTGCAAGCAAGAAGCAGAAGAAATTTATCAAGAAATTCAAAAAACAAAAAATCAAGAAAACAAATCGTACAGATGCTCCGCTGGAGCATCTCCTACAATTCAAAATTTAGAATTTAAAATTCAAAATTTAAAATTCTATATCGCTCCTCCTATCTACCCTCGCTTATACGGCAAATACCACTACAACATTTGGCTAAAAGGAGAATATGAAATTCTAAGGAACATAATAAAAACCCTAGATTTCAAACCTGATTGGAGAATCGATATCGACCCCATCGGAATATAGGAACGTGATTCGTGATTCATAAAAAAAATCACAAAAATAATATTTTGTAGGGAATGCAGATCTGCCTTCCCTACAAAATATTATTTTTGTGATTTTTTTTACGATTTTTCATTTTTCCCGCCAGAATGAATCTTTCCGCCCAGATAAATCATTCGGACAAGTCGGGCTGGCATTTTTCATTATTTACTCCCCCATATTCTTTAAATCTTCCTCAGTCAATCCGCAAAGTTCCATAGCCTTATCTCCTACTGCTTTTCTCGTTGCTTCATCTTGCGCATACTGCTCACCAACAGCGTTAAAAGCATCTCTATTTTCAAATCCATATTTTGTCAAAATTGCTTGCACTTGCGCTTCTATATCAGCTTGTTTTACCTGCATATCAGCTTGAAATGTTTCTAAATCCTCAGCACTCATCCCTGCGGCCTTCTCCATTAATTCAGTTGGATTTATTTCATCAATAATAGATTTTGCTAAACAAGCAGACTCCGCCGTAGCAGAAATTAACCGATCTTCTTCAGATGCTCCGCATCCCACTAAAACAAATATTGAACTAAGAACTAAAACTAAAGATAAAAATCTTATTTTCATAATGAAAAATTATTAAATAATGAAATTTTTAAG
>MFXJ01000027.1 GCA_001787465.1 Candidatus Peregrinibacteria bacterium RIFOXYB2_FULL_32_7
AAGCTTCACTTCATGCTCGCCTATTTCTTTGATGTGTTTTTCGAGTTTTATATTTGATTTATCAATTTCAATTTTTAATTGATTTGCTAAAGCTTCAACGATTGTTTTCTCATCAATAGATCCATAAAGCGTTCCTTTTTCTGTGGTTTTTTCTTTGAACTTAAGTTTAGCATTCTTGAGTTGCTGCGCAATTGCTTTTGCATTTACCGCTATTTGTTCTTTTTTCGTTACATCTTTTGCTTTTCTAATTTTTGCTAATTCTTTTTCGTGTTTGTCAGCCATTGTTGCAAATCCTTGAGGGAATAAGTAGTTACGAAAAAATCCAGGACGAATTTTAACGATATCGCCTTTAAAACCTAATTTTTTAACATCTTTTTTAAGAACAGCTTCTAACATGGTTTTTATTTAATATATAATGCTAGTAAGTATTAGCATAGGAATATAGAATCGGCAAGATGAAATTATTGGAGTTTCATCATTTTTTACGAAAATTAAATAAGCATGGTTGATTATGATTAGTATAAAAACGAATCAAGTGAATTTTACGTGAGAAATAATAAGAAAAAGCTAATTTTTTTGTCTATTTTGTGATACAATATCAAGATATTATATATAAATTATTTATGGTTGAAATGAAAAAGGATATTGAAAATAATGATACAGACAAACATTGTTTAGAATTATTAAATGTTTTAGAAGCACATCCAGAGCTGATGTCTGAAGGACTTAGATTTATAACATTTACAATTATAGCCAGATATTCTATTGAAGATGCATTATGGCTAGCAGAAGTTAAAGACCATGGCAGAGTTTTACGTAAAGTAAGTACAATTAATCCTTATACAAATGGATGGTTACGAAAAGAAGATTATCCTTTATTGTTTTGTATTGGAGATATTTTGCGTTCTGAATATGATGTTGATGAAACTTATTATTCTGATTTTTTTACTACTTTAAAAAATATTAGAAAAGGAAATGTTTTTGAAGGAGTATTTGATTCGTCTGATCCTGAAAATTTAAAGTTTGCTTGTATAATTGATTTTTATAAACAGGAAGAGGAGCGCAAAGCTGAACAGCAAAAATCAACTCGTAAAATAGAAAGGACTAAATATACAGCAGTTGAGCAGGGTGAGATGTATTTAAAATCTTTGCGTGCGGAAATGGCAAATGCTGGGAATGTTAGTGCTCATTTTGTTTTTGATAAAATTGAGGAAAAACTTTTTCGAGATAGAATTTCAGTTCAAATTAAATCTATTAGTGATCCTGATATTGCGAATATGCTTTGTAGAATATTTGATGATCCTAAACAAAATAGACATGATTTTCTTTATAAATTGGGAAAAGCCATGAAGAGAGAGCCAACAAAACATCAGGAATTTGAGTGTCTTATAGCTGAATATGAAGTTGTATATTCTTATGCTTATAATACAGCACGAGATTTAGTGAAAAGAGTTCAAGGCCTTTCTAGGGAAGATAAAGAAAAATTTTCTTATGAGGGAGAAATACCTGTAGAAACAGCAAAAATGGTCTTTCAGGCTATCGGAGTCATTTATAGAGAAACTGATTTTCCAAAAGCTCCAGTTGATTATTTAAAAGATGCAAGACGACAACTTGCATTAAATGGATTGGAAAATGTTAAAAAAGTGATGAGATGTGCTTATGTCGTTCCAGTAGTTGATGGAGGTGAAAAAGTAGTCTGGGGGGATGGTAAAGAGAGCGAAAGATATCTTGATTGTATCCGAATTAAGTGTGATCAATCTATTTTTATTGCTAAAACGAGATCTGCTTATTATGTTATTAAACCTGATTGTGAACCAGAGTTGATTGAGGCAAATCCTGAAGATGGGTTGATTAGATCTCCTATTATAACAGATAAGGGTTTGGTTTTTATTTTTGATACTGCGGAAAGTTCAACAGTTGTTGAACATTTTCCTGGTGGTAAAAATTACCATTTTCCAACAGCAGAAAATATGTTTTTAAATCCATTATTAGGAACTTATATTCGATATTTTCAAGTTGGAAATGGAAATATGCTTAGCTCTAGGTCTATAATTTTTCAAGATGGTATTACTTTAGAAAGTGTTATTGAAATGAATCTAAGATTATCTGATTGTGCTTATTTTTTATGTGTGAAAGATGGGAAATATGTTATATATAATCATGAACGGAATGTCGTTTTAACTGTAGCATTAAATGATTTTAATGAATACAGTAGAGTTGGTTTATTTGTTGATAATGGACAACCGATATTAGCGGCCAAAAATAAAGATTCTATAACTGTTGCTGGTAGTTTTGGTATAAAAACTGTTAGAGCAGGAGATAGTTTATTTGCCAGATATAATGGAAAAGATATTGATTTTAATACAGTTTCATTTTGTCAATTAAAGAATAAATTTCGTTGTATTTTAGAGGTACAATCCGGAGACAGATACACATATGATGTTTTTGATGCTCAATTAAGAAGGCTGTCTTATAAGTTAGAAGATGATCTTCATCTTGCATTATATTGTAATATCAATAGCAATGCTATTTTCCCATCTGAAATAACTAAACCTGATGGGAGGGTTAAAATTTGTATTTTAGATGACAAATTAAGTCATACTGATTTATATTTTGATGATCTTCCAGGGGGATTTTCTTTTTTAACTTTGTATATGGCTTCTCAGTTATCTGATAGAGAAAAAGAAATGTTAGCTTTATTAAAATTACCATCTCCATCATGTGCAGAAATTGATGCTTATTTTGCTAAATATGCTTCTAAAAAAAATGTAGATCAAAGGAGAGCTGAAGCAACTCAAATTTTATTTAGAAAAGCACATCTTCAGCATTTAAGAGAATCTGGTGCTGATGTTTATGGGAAGGCTGTTCAAAGAACAGCATCTTCTCAAACCAAAGAAAGGGCAAGAAATATAATTGAGCAATTTTTTCCTGAATTAAAATCTTGCAAAAAAATATCTTTTAATCCATATAAAACTGAACTGCCGTTATCTGTAAAAAATACAATTGCGAATTTGCGAAGAAAATCTCATGCTTTGGTTTTAAACAGAAATTTATTTATTGCAACAGCTTTGGCTACTTGTATTGGAGTAGTATCAATTGCTTCTTTTACAGATGAAAAAGATAAAGTTGGTTTTGGCGTAACAGCTAATAATATAAGTTTATTGGGAGGAGGCGATCCAAGAGTGACAGATGGCGTGTTATTTATGAATACAGGTTTGCGTGTTCCAGAAATAATTAGTACTGAACTTTATGACGAATATCTTGGATATAATGCGTGGGTTATTGCTGATCAACCTCATTATGTTGGATCACAAAAAGATTTAACTGAAGATGATCTTACTCAAACTTATACATGGACGCTTACAAAAGGTATTTCAGGCCAAAATTTAGTTGCCTTGCCTTTTTTACTGGGTGCAGAGATTGTAGAGGTTGAAGGTACTACATCTCAAGGTGAAACTTTACCTTTGGATGTAGAAAAAAATAGATTTGGCGGGTTTATTGCGGATCTTGATGGAGAAAAAATAACAAGCATCAAATATACTCAAGAAAGATCATCATCATATAATGATTTATCTGATATTTCTCAAACTGAATATGATGATTTTAAAACAAAATTTCAACAAGAGCATGGTGATGCAGAATCTCAAAGATTATTTCCAATGCCTGATTTTGTTAAAAAATTTCTTGATAGTATTGAAAATTTAAGGCCTGTAGAGAAATTAACAGCTATAAGAGATTTTCTTTGGCAAGTATCTGTTTATGATTATAAAAATGCTGAAATAGAAGAACAGAAACGTACTTTGGGTTTAGGTGGGAGAATTAATATGATGCAATCAAGAGCAAATAAAATTTCTAATGAGAATCCAAATGATAAAACCTTGAAAGATAAAAAATTAGCAGGGATTTGTTGGGATTTTTCGGCTTTATCTACTGCAATGTTACGCGAAGCAGGATTTTTGGCTCAAGTGCATAGGGGATATTTACCTGATGACGAAGAAGTAAAAACTAGTCGTTCTCATGCTGTTACAGCTGTTATTTGGCCTGTTGAAAATGAAGGTTCATATAAGACGGTTAGTCTTGATGCAACACCTATTGATAGTTATGGTGAAAAACCTTCTGATGATAGCCAAATTTTATCTAAAGAAGAATTGCAAAATTTAATTGATCATATATTTAGTAAAGAATTATTTCTGTTGTTTTTAGTAGTTTCTTATTTATTATATCAAAAAGATCATTTTAAATTAATTCCTTTAAAAAGATTTTCTGAAGTAACCGATGATTTTGGGACAAAATCTCAAAAATCATTGATTGATAAATCAGACATTGAAGCAATGGAAAATTCTGAATTGTTGTTAAATGAAAGTGTTTTAAAACTTATTGATGGTCTTATAAATGTAACTTTATGGTCTGGTGTTGAAATTGAGCAGTCAAATAATAAATTAATAAAATATTTGAAAGATGTTCCTTCAAATTATTCAGTGAATGCTGAAAATATATATGCAATGATTGATGATTTTTTACGAAGTCTTGCGGAAAAACTGCATTTAAATCAGTCAGAGACTTGTAATATTGCAATTAGAATTTTTAATGGAATATTTGCTGAAAAAGATTTGCTTTCAAAATTTGCTATATCAGATGAACAGATAGCTGGAATGAAACAACTTATTCAGACAATTCAAAAACATCATTAAGATTTTTTTGAATCATTTTCTTGCATTTTATTATTCATCAACATTCTAGCTCGATCACTTTGAAAAATTACGGAAACTTTAAGGAATTAATTTTCCTTTTCCCATTCGCAAATCCCTTCAAATCTGTCTGCTGGGGTTGCGAGTTTGCCTAGATCTCCTATGTCTATTTTTTTATCTACTATGTAGTAATAAGTGGGCGTAAATAAATAAATTGCTGGGATATCGTTAGCCAAAATATCGCCAATTCGTTTTAATTTTTCTTGTTTAGTTTCTTCGTCAAAAGTGCCTCTCACATCTTCAATTAATTGATCTACTCTTACATTTCTGTAACTGGATAAATTAAGACCTCTACCTTTGGATTGACCTGAATGCAAATAAGAATAAAGATCAAGGTTATAGCCTAAACTTTGGCCGTAGAGCAGTAAATCATAATCTCGGTCAAGAATTAAATATTGCAAGAAATTAAATGGATAAGATTCGATCTGTAAATCAACGCCTACTGCTTTTAATTGGTCTTTGATTAAAGAAATAAGTTTTTCATTCATAATTTCTTGTTGAGAACCTTCATCATATCGTTTAGTTAACAATCTTAATGATAGAGTTTCACCATTAGTGTTTTCGCGTAAGCTAGTTTTTTCGTTAAGTTTCCAGCCTTCATCAAAAAGAGCGCCTTTAGCTTCTTCTATATTTGATTGAAATGACCATTGTTCAGTTTGTAATTCTAAAAGCGGAGTATCAACGACAAAATCGTAACCCATTTCATTAACAATTTGTTTTTTATCTAAAGCTTTTTGCAGAGCAAGGCGCATTTTTTTATTTTTTAAAATCGGTCGATCAGTATTGATAAATAACGCTGTATATCTAGGTAGAATATATTGATAAAAAGAAAATCTTTCGTCATAAATTTCGTCTACTTCTGATTTTGAAAGCCCAGCCACTCCATTAATCATGGAAATATTTTTCTTTAAAGCTTCAAAATTCGGAAAAATTACAAAACTTATTTTTGAAATATTTGATTTTTTATCAGAATATTCTTCGTAGCGCGATAATTGAATTCGACTTAAATCATTATTTCTTATCATGGAGTCAAATTTATATGGTCCGTTGCCGATGGGGAATTGATTAAGCGAACTTGTTTGAATTTCAGCGATAGGAACATCTTGCCAAATATGTTTTGGTAATAAACCGACTAAAGTATTGGTAAAGAAGAAAGAATTTTTTGTTGGCAGTGTAAATTTAACTGTATACTGATCAATTTTTGTTATTTCTACTTCTTTGAAGGAATCTTGTAAGACAATATTAGGAAATTGTGGATTTTGTATGACATCGCGATAGGTGAAAATAATATCATCAGCCGTAAGGGCTTCATTATCATGCCATTTAGCGTTGGGATTAATATAAAAAGTATATTCTTTTTGATCGACGTTTAAAGTGTGAGTAGCGATCTTCTCATTGTCAATAACCTCTGCAGTAGATGAATCGTATCTGCTTAAACCTTGAAATATGAGTTTCGTAATATCATTATCAACAGAATTTAGTCCACTGAATAACGGATTTAAAACGCCGATTTCGCCGATAAATCCTTCGACATAAATATTTTCATCTATATTAAAAATTTCCTTTTCGCCTCCAGCAAAAATTAAATTAAATAAAGAAAATACAAAAAATAAAGTTAAAACTAAAATCCCATAACGCTCTTTTGTAGTAAAAGCTTTGCAGGTAAGTTTTGAGATATAGAAAAATTCTTTAAAATCCATAAATCACGAATCACTTTTTAAAATATAAACATGATGAGAGAACTCAAAACGAAAACGGCTAATAAAACAACGGTCGCATTAAATATAATTTTTTCAGGTCCTCTTCTACTTGTAAACACTTGATTTGAAGAAGTGCCGGCAATACTTCCAAGACCGGATCCTCTTTGTTGCGCTATTATAAAGATAGTCAGTAAAATAGCGCTAATGATTTGAATAAATTTGATTATTTCCACGGTGAAAAAATTTAGAATCTAAAATTTGAGTAAAAATCTTTCTATCCAATTGGCAATTCCAAAAATAATTGCGGCTAAAAGATAATCTAATCTATCGGTTACAATCAAGTCAATATTTGCAAAATCCAAAATTTCCAGCATGTAATCTACAAAATAAAGGATAAAAGAATTAATAATAACTAAAAAAAGTCCCATGCTTATTAAAATAAATGGCAGTGACAAAAGTTTTAAAATTGGTTTTAAAATATTATTTAGCAGTCCAATAATCACTCCTGTCAGAAGAAAAAAATAAATTCCGCCTGTAAAATCAACTCCATTTAAAATTTCAATTACAATATAAAGAGCGCCCATATTCACAAGAAGTCCAATAATTATCCTTTTAATCATGACGATTAAGATTTAGAAAATTTAGATTAAATTGTAGATTTATTTTAAAACTTTGCCGCAGCTCCGTCTATATAATTTCTTTAGCTACTAATTCTGCCATATTCTTTATGATCCTCTTTTTTGTCAAACAAATATGATAAAAAGAGATATCCTATTATGAGGAATGGCAAAATTAAAATAGTGAAATCTAATTCTAAAATAATATTAAAAACCGCATGTAGACTCATTGAAATAATAAGGCCTTCTGTTATTTTTTCTTCTTTAAAAATCGTTTCTCCTTTTAAATGAATACATTTATGCAAAAAATTTATAATTTTATGTCTGTTTTTCAAAATTTCTTCTTGATAAATTGGTGTTGCAAAATTAGCAATGCCGTAATAATAGCCGAATATTCCAGAAAATAATATGTGGGCAAAAGTAGAAAATATTGATCTAAAGATAAAGGCGATGACTAAATTTTCTACGCCTTGATGTTCCCATATCATTAAAAAATAAAGAATATTTTCTATAAATGCAAAACCTAAAGCCGCGATAATGCTGAACTCAATCGAATCATCTATATTTCTGAAATATTTTTTATCTCCATATTTAACTACCGCATGTTTCATATATTCTTCGATGACACCGACAAACATAAAAGAAAAAATTACACTAATAGGAATGGTTAATAAATCGCCGATTTGAATCAGATGATGATCAAAGTTGTTTAAATAAAAAAATATATTTATTTTAGGTATATATTGCCAGGTCCATTTATAAAACATTATTGGTATTACAGACAACATCCCACCTATGAAGGTAATTAAAATAAGTCTTCTTGGTTCAGGATCTTTTATATAAAAAAGATATCCCCAAATAATTATAGGAGTAATGGCTAGGATTATAGCAATAATGATTTTGAGAATGAGGATAAAATCCATTAATCTTAAATTTAAAATTTACAATTAAATTAACGGTGTCGCGAATTCTGGTTCACCAAAGTCTTCTGGTTTAATATCTTCATCGCTATCTAGTGCGCCTTCGTCCCAGGCTTTTAATTTTTTTTCTACTTCGTCTATGTGCGTACAATATTTTTTCCTAGATAAATCTCTAATTTCTTTGGAAATATCATTTGTTGGTGGTGGTACATTCATTGTTACTCCAGAAAAAGCATCTCTAATTTCGCCTTTTACAGAAATTTTTAAGTACATTTCTCTGATGGCCAGATTGATAATATCTCTTTCGGAAAATCTCGGATTATATTCTCCAGCAAGGACAGAGGCATCTTCAGCACCAACACGAAAACTAACTATAGATCCAACATTTCCAAAGATGGTTTTTCTTATTTTTTCAGATAATTGTCCCATAAATTGATGCGCTAAAGTTAAATTTAAACGATATTTTCTAGCTTCAGATAAAATTTCATCAAAAGTATCAGTGGCAAAATTTTGGAACTCATCCACATAAAAATACCAATCTTTTCTATTTTCTTCTAAAGTATCCGCACGGCTCATTGCGGCTTGATAAATTTTTGTAATAAATAATGACCCAAGAAGTTGCGCATTTTCTTCACCAAGAATTCCTTTTGGAAATTTAACCAGCAGAATTTTACTACTATCCATTACATCTCTTAAATTTATTTTATTTTCTGGCTGTCCAATTATATTTCTAATTAATTTAGTTGAGACAAATTGACCAACTTTATTAAGAAGAGGGGTAATAGCTTCATTATCAAATTTCTCACTCCAACCGGCAAATTCATTGACCCAGAAATTTTTTACGACTGAATCGTCAATTCTAGCCACAATTTTTTGTCGATAATTTTTATCAGTAAGCATTTTTAAAATACTTAAAATGGTGGTGTTTGCGGAATCAAGAAGAGCTAAAGTTGTGTATCTAAGGACATGCTCAAGTCGAGGTGACCAATTTGTACCAAATAATTTTTTGAAAATTTCAATAAAGCCAAGCGTTACCCTAACACGATATTCAGGTGGTACCTGTTCTAGTGGATTAAACGAAATTGGATAATTAATGTCAGTTGGATCAAATATAATTACATCATTTTTTCTTTCTGGAGGGATGTATCTTAAAATATTATCCACAAGATCGCCGTGCGGATCCAAAACCCCCATTCCCTTACCAGCCGCGATATCAGCTAACATTAGCAGTTCTAATAATTTAGATTTTCCTGATCCACTTTTCCCAACTGTATATAAATGCCGACGCCTGTCTTTTCTATAAATTCCAAATTTTGTACTTTGATTATGGAAGTTAGTAACGCCAAAAAATGAGATTACATCAGGTCCACCTTCTTTTGGCAGATCTCTTGGCGGTTCTCCTTTTCGTGAGGTTACATAAACGCTATTTGGAATTTTAGCTGGATCAGGGATGTGATAAATAGTAGTTAGTTCTTCGCAGGATAAAAGATAAGCATCGCTTGGAATTTGTAGATTCGTATAGGCTTCGATAAATTTAGTTGAATTTTTATTTGTATGGGTAAAAGCATTTTGATCAATTGTATTAAATTGATGAAACCCTTGAATGACTGAATGTAGTTTGTGTTCAGCTTGTTCAGCAGTTTTTGCTAAAAATCCGATTCTTACTTTAACTCGATAAGAATGCTGATCAGCTTTTTTTACAAAATGTTCTTTATCTTCAGCTTTTAATCCTTCCCTGCCTTTTAATTTAAAATAATTTTTAATCCGAAAAAGATTTGGGACACCAATAAAACGCATTTTAAGTCTTCGAATAAAATTTAATTTCCAATCGTCTGGTTCGGCTTTGGAAGCTATTTGGATCCAAGCTTCTTCATCGTCTTCTAGTTTTGTTAAAATCGCACCTAATCCAGCCAAACTATCGCCGTCAAAATGATGAAAAGTTTTAATCGGATAAATATCGCTTCTGGTAAGTTTGAGTTCAGCACATTTAAATCTTTGAATTCGGTCTTTGTTTAAATAAGCGTAATCTTTCATTTCTTCTATTTCAGCATATGGATAAGAAGCATATATTTGTCCTTCCACGAGCTCTTTTAAATGCGCTTTAACTCTGACGTAGAAATAAATATGCTGATTGTATGAAACTATTTCAAATCCAATTTTATCTCCATGCGCGCCTTCATGCAGATTTTCAAGTAATTGTTCAAATTTATGTGCAGTATTATCTTCGGGAGGGATCTTTATTAACATTAGTTTTATTGAGTCGGAATTTTTAGCGTGAGAGGACAATTTAGGAAAAAGGAAAAAGGATAGAAAAAAATTGTTAAATAAAATTTACCTTGCGAATTATAGCATATGTTTTAATTTAGGATAAAGGAAAAAGGAAAAAGGAAAAAGTTTTTTTAAAAATACTTTATTTTTAATTTAACTGAGAGTATTTTTAAAAAAACTTAAGTCTTTAAATAAATTATGTAAATCATGAATTTTTTTGCTTCGCTTCAAAATCATTATAAGTATTGGGATATTACATCTGATTTAGTGGATCAATGTATTGATATCGCTTTGAATTTAAGTCAAAGCGGTCATCCAGGCGGTTCAAGATCAAAAGTTCATATTTTGCTTGCTACGTTACTTTCTGGAGTAATGAAATGGGATATTAGAAATCCGCAAAAACGTTTTGCGGACAGATTTGTGCTTGCCGCTGGACATGCAAATCCTGTTGTTTACGCAACTTTGGCGGTTTTTAACGAAGCTTTAAAGAGAAAATTTGAAAGAACTGGGGATAAAAAATATTTTTGTCATTTGGGTAAAAAATTCACTTTGTATCCTGAAGATTTATTAACATTAAGACAAAGAGGCGGACTTTCTGGACACGCTGAATCTGAAGGTAAAACCTTGTTTTTTAAATGTAATACTGGTCCTAGTGGTCATGGAGCTCCAGTTGCGGCTGGACAAGCTTTTGTTTATAAATATATCAATGCTCCTCAGACAAAAGTATTTATGCTGGAAGGCGAAGGCGGATTAACACCAGGAGTTGTTCATGAAACAAAAGATTCAGCTTACGGGCTTGGACTTGGGAATCTAATCGCTCTAATTGACTGGAATGATTATGGTATTGATGACCGTAAATTTAGCGAAATTGTTTATGGCACTCCGCAAATTTGGTTTGAAGAGCATGGATGGAAAGCGGCTGGTGCTATTAATGGTTCTGATTTTTCAGCAATTATGAAAGCATATGATGAACTTTTAGAAAATAATGATGATTCCAAACCAAAAGCTCTTTGGGTAAAAACAAGAAAGGGGAGGGGTTATGGAAAATATGATAATTTAAGTCATGGAGCGGCTCACAAACGTAATTCAAAAGAATTTTGGGATACAAAAAGAGAATTTGCTGATAAATATAAAGTGAATTTTGAATATCTTGATGCTCCTGAATGTTCATATGAAGAAAATAAAAAAC
>MFXJ01000028.1:0-5614 GCA_001787465.1 Candidatus Peregrinibacteria bacterium RIFOXYB2_FULL_32_7
AATTCCTAGCCCTATTCGTGCTAAATTTTCTGAAGGGACAGAGTCAATACGAAAATCACGGTTCCCTCTACCCAATTATTGTTTTTATATGCTTCGGCAAGCTCTCGAAGGTCTTCAATATGAATTTCTCTTATCTGCGCCGCGATTAATAAATCTTTAGCATGTTGAATTATAGCTTCAGATATTTTTGTACGCTGATCATTCTTTTCTAATTGTTTTGTTTGATCTTCCATTTTTAGATTATTGGTAGTTTTTTACGAGAAATGAATTATTACAATTTTTTTTAATTATGTCAAAAAATTTCTCTATTGACTTTTTTATCGTCTATTTTTAAAATCCTTTGGAGCTTGATTATAAAGAATAATTCGAATAGTATACTCCTACGCTTTAATTAGTTCTTATGAAAATAGAAAAAGATAAAGAAGAAAATAAAGATTATTACTTAAATCTTTTTAAATACGCTAAGTTAAAAATGACCGGATATACTGTAGCGATTACTTTTGTTAATATAGCTGTATTTGGATACGTTGGCTCCAAAATTGATGAATATTTAAATACGAAGCCTGGATTCTTTATCGCTCTACTGGTCATTTCTTTTCCAATAAGCCAATTTATAGTTTATAAAAAAATTAAAAATTTACTTAAATAATGTCAGAAGAAGAAACGGTTTTAGCCGAAAATCAAATTAACGAACAGTCGGAAGTGAATGTTCAAAATAACGAAAGCCAAGGAGAAGAGCATTCAACTATTCACACGCCACCGATTCAACCGCCAGTTTTGTTTACAGCTGGGAATGTTCCGATTAGCAATGCTTTAATGTCGAGTTTAATAGTTACTGTGCTTTTATTCGCGCTGATTTTTTATATGAAAAAAAGAATCAGCCTAGTACCGGGACGTCTGCAATTGTTAATAGAAGGGATTATAAGTTTTTTCTATGATAAACTAGTTGATGTTTATGGTGATCCCAAACTTGCAAAAAGACATGCGGCGATTATTATGAGTTTTTTCTTTTTTATTTTTATCGCTAATCAATTGCCACTTTTGCCTTTGATGCATAGTTTGAAATGGGAAGGAGATATCCATTTCACGCGTCCGCCTTCTTCACATCTTTCATTTACTTTAGCCTTAGCAATTACGTCGCTTTTTTTAGCTCATTTTATTGGAATACTTCATCATAAATTTGGGCATATTGATAAATATATTAGAATCACGCCTTTACTTAAAATCAGGTCTTTAAAAGATATACCAAATGCATTGTTTGAAGTTTTTTTTGGTTTACTTGAATTAGTTGGAGAATTTGCTAAGATCTTGTCGCTTTCCGCTCGTCTCTTTGGCAATATATTCGCGCATGAAATTATTGTCGCAGTAATTGTCGGAATTTCGTTTTTCACGCAATTTTTTGCTCCAATTCCATTTTATATACTTGGAGTATTCGTTGGCTTCGTGCAGGCGGCAGTTTTCTCTATGCTGACAATGTCTTATCTTACGACTCAAACGAAAGGACATTAAAAAAATTAAATTTTAAATTTCCCCTAATATTTTAATTCTTAACTTTTATTATTATGGAAATTGCAGTTGTGAAAGCCTTAGCGGCTGGTATTTGTATGGCTATCGGTACTATTGCTCCTGCTTTTGGAGAAGCAATGATTGCTTCAAAAGGCTTGGAATCAATGGCTAGAAATCCGCAAGTAGCTGACAAACTTTTTACAAGTATGTTGGTAGCTATGGCTTTAGTTGAAGCTATTGCGATTTACGCTTTAGTTGTTTCTTTGATAGTACTTTTCGTACTTTAATAATTTTTTAAAATTTTTTCACTATGGAGAGTTTATCTCTTTTAGGCATAGACTTTTGGAGTGTTTTTCTATACATTTTTAATTTTGGATTAATTTTGTTTGTTGTTTGGAAATTTTTTACTAATCCGATTATTGAAACTATAGATAAACGTCGTAATCAAATAAAAAATAATATAGAAGAAGCTGATAAATTAAAAAATGAATTAGCAAAGCAGAAAGAAATGATGGAAAAAGAAAAAGAAGTAATTAGATTAGAAATGGAGGATCAAATGAATGAACTTAGAAAAGATTTAGAAAAGAAAAGAAAAGATGCCGAAGCAGAAATAGAGGCTCAAAGGAATAAAATGATTGAAGAGGTAAGAAGAGCAATAGAAGAACAAAAGAAATCAATAAAAGATGATGTAAAAAAAGATATGATTGAGATGGTTCAGAGAATGGTTCTTTATATTGTTTCTAATAAAATTCCGCAGGACATTGTTCGATCAAGCGTTAATGAAGCGTGGGAAATTTATAAAAAATAAAATTTTCATGTTAAAAACATTAGGATTATCGGTGATCAGAGATTTTGTTTTTTTTCTTAAGAGAGAAAAAGATTTTTTTGAAAAATCAAATACTGATCGTGAAAATTTAATTATTAGTCATTTTTTAGATAAATATCCAAAAATTTTTAAAGAATATTTATTAAAAATTTCTGAAAAAGAGTTTTTAGAAGATTTGCTTAATTTAGTGAAGTTTTTGAAAAATAAAGAAGTTAAAGCAGATAATAATTTTTTAAATTCTTTAGCTTCTTATATTGCGTATGATTTAACTTTTATTGTTGATCGTTTATCAAACGACTTTTTCTTTGCTGATTTAAATGAAAGACAAAAAGTTTTACAAGAATTTTTTGATACAAAATCATATTTTTCAATTGCGGTTATGGAAATGATTGCTTTTTCCACTTATCAAGAATTAAATGAAAAAATTTATAAAAGTTTAAATTTATTAAAAGAATCAGCTTTAGTTGTTATTCAAAGTCCTTTGGAAGTAAATAGTGAAACAAAAAGTGTAATTAGAGAATATTTTTTAGAAAAAAAACCTTATAGTCAAACAGAATTTCGTATTAATAAAGAAATTATTGGGGGTATTAGAATTTTTTGTGATGGTTACGTAGCTGACTGTTCTTGGATGTCAAAAATTCAAAATTTAAAATTTAAAATTTAAAATTTATATAATGTCTACAGAAACTTTAAACTCATTTTTAGAAAGTATCGAACAAGCATTTTTCACCCAGGAAGAAAAAAAAGCTGGAGATGGTAAATATGGAATGATTGGCTCATATAAAGATGGAGTTATTGAAATTAAAGGATTGCATGGACTTAGGATGGGTGAAATTGTCAGTGTCCAAGGTACTGATATTCAAGCTTTAGTGATGAATTTGGAGAAAGATGTTACTTATGCGATTGTTTTACAATCAGGTAAAGATGTAAAAGAAGGATTGCTTGTTGAATCCAAAGGAGACTCTTTGAGTATGCCGGTTTCTGATGAAATAATAGGCAGAGTAGTTGATTCGCTTGGTAAGCCGATTGATGGACATGGAAATATAAAAGTAGACAAGAGATATCCTCATGAAAAGATTGCTCCTGGCGTTATGGCTAGAAAATCAGTACATCAGCCGGTGCAAACTGGTATAGTGGCTATTGACGCTTTGATTCCTATTGGAAGAGGACAAAGAGAACTTATTATTGGGGATCGTCAGACTGGTAAAACTACTGTGGCTATTGATACAATTTTGAATCAAAAAGGACAGAATATGATTTGTGTTTATGTAGCGATAGGACAACGAGAAGCTAGAACAGCTAATATTTATCATTCTTTAAAAGAAAAAGGCGCTTTGGATTACAGCGTCATAGTTTCAGCGCCGGCGGCATCTTCTGCGGTGATGCAATTCTTGGCCCCTTATGCTGGATGCGCGATTGCTGAATATTTTATGGATCAAGGTAAAGATGTTTTAATTGTTTATGATGATTTATCAAAACATGCGGTTGCTTATCGCGAAATGTCACTTTTGCTTCGTCGACCTCCTGGACGCGAGGCTTATCCCGGTGATGTATTTTATTTACATTCAAGATTACTAGAAAGAGCGGCCAAACTTAGTGACAAAAATGGTGGTGGCAGTATTACAGCTCTTCCAATTATTGAGACTCAAGCTGGCGATGTGTCTGCCTATATTCCAACTAACGTAATTTCGATTACTGACGGACAAATATTTTTGGATACTGATCTTTTTAATAGAGGTGTTAAGCCAGCTATTAGTGTAGGTATTTCTGTTTCTCGTGTTGGTGGAGCGGCTCAGACAAAAATCGTTAAAAAAACCGCTGGTACGATGAAACTGGAACTTGCTTCTTATTATGAACTTGAAGCTTTTTCACAGTTTGCTTCTGATTTGGATGAAAATACCAAAAAAGCTCTTATTAGAGGAAAAAGAATTGTTGAAAGTTTAAAACAAAAACAAGGTAGTCCATATTCTTTATGGCAAGAAGTATTTATTATTTGGGCCGCTACAAAAGGTTATTTAGATGTCATAGAAGAAAAAGAAATAACTAAAAAAATCGCGCAATTATTAATTTCTGCAGAAATTAATCAAAAAGATTTGATAGAAAAAATTATGGATAAAAAAGAATTAAGCGATGATGTTAAGGAAGGATTAGATTGCGCTTTGAAGAAATTTTTTAGTTAAGAAATAATTCGTGATTTATTAATTCATAATTAAAAAAACTTGTCTGGAAATTTACTGACAATTCGGAAGAAGATTAAATCTGTCAAAAATACTCGCAAGATCACTAAAGCGATGCAGTTGGTGGCGGCGAGTAAAATGAAACAATTTCAAAGAAAAGCATTAAGCGCTAGATCTTATGCTAAAGATCTACTTAAAATTTTACATAATAATTTATCAGATTTAGGTAAAAGTATTCTTACTGAAGAAAGAGAAAGCGGAAAAATCTTATTTATATTATATACATCTGATAAAGGGCTTTGTGGCGCTCTTAATGCCCGTATGATTAGAGGACTTTTTGATAGTTCTAAATGGAAGAATTTGTCCAAAGAAGAAAAACTTTTAATTACTATTGGTAAAAAAAGTTATGATTATGCGCGATATAATAAGATTCATGTTGCCAAGAGTTTTAAATCTTTAAATGAAAATATGCAGGCAATTGACGCGCTTGAAATTGTTGATTTGATTATAAATTTTTGGAAGGAACAAGAAATAAAAGAAGTAATTATGGTATCTCCTCACTACAAAAGTCCGATTGTATTTTATCCGGTAATGAAGACTTATTTGCCGTTTTCAGAAGATATGATCGAAAGGCACGTTTCCGCAGAAGAGATTGCTGAAGGCAAAGAAAGAAAAAAAGATATTTTTACTAAAGAAGAATATATGATTTTTGAACCAAGCAAAGAAGATTTTCGAGATGCTTTATTGCAACAAGTAGTGCAAACTTTGTTTACGCAATCTTTTTATGAATTAAAAGCTTCAGAATATTCAAGCCGAATGATGGCAATGCAAAGCGCTACCGATGCCGCAGATGAAATGGTTGATAAGTTGACTTTATCTTTGAATAAAGCCAGACAAGCGATAATTACGCAGGAAATTGCGGAAATTGTTGGAGGAGCGATGGCTTAAAAAATGAAAAATTGAAAATTATAATTTAAAATTTAAAATCTAAAATTTATAAAAATGGAACTACCTAAAGGAAAAATTGTGCGGGTGATCGGAGTTGTTGTCGATGTGCATTTTTCTGATCATGTGCCTGATATTTATAATGCTATTTATGTTAAAA
>MFXJ01000028.1:5648-6068 GCA_001787465.1 Candidatus Peregrinibacteria bacterium RIFOXYB2_FULL_32_7
AGGACATCTTGGAGGTGGCGTTGTACGTACTGTAGCTATGTCCACTACTGATAATCTTTATTGCGGACAGGAAGCGATTGATACTTTGTCTCCAATCAAAATTCCAGTTGGCGAGAAATCACTTGGTAGAGTATTTAACGTGACTGGAGATTTAATTGATGATGGTGAACCTTTAACGGGAAATATTGAAACTAGGCCAATTCACGCTGAGCCACCAAAATTTATTGATCAGAGCCAAAAAGTAGAAGTTTTTGAAACTGGAATTAAAGTTATTGATTTACTATGTCCTTTTGTGAAGGGAGGAAAAATTGCTCTTTTCGGAGGAGCTGGGGTAGGTAAAACTGTTTTGATGATGGAGCTTATAAATAATGTTGCTAAAGGTCACGGTGGATATTCAGTATTTGCTGGAGTAGGAGAAAG
>MFXJ01000028.1:6093-10747 GCA_001787465.1 Candidatus Peregrinibacteria bacterium RIFOXYB2_FULL_32_7
AAGGAAATGAAAGAAGCCAATGTAATTGATAAACTAGCTATGGTGTTTGGGCAAATGAATGAACCCCCTGGAGCACGTATGAGAATTGCGCTTGCTGGACTGACTTTAGCGGAAAAATTCCGTGATGAAGGTAAAGATATTTTGATGTTTATTGATAATATTTTTCGTTTCACTCAAGCTGGTTCTGAAGTATCAGCGCTTCTTGGCCGCATGCCATCTGCCGTAGGTTATCAGCCAACGCTCGCAACCGATATGGCGGCACTACAGGAAAGGATTACTTCTACCAAAAAAGGTTCAATTACTTCAGTACAAGCAGTGTATGTGCCAGCGGATGATTTGACTGATCCAGCTCCAGCAACAACTTTTGCGCATTTGGATGCTACTATAGTTTTATCTAGACAACTCGCGGCAATTGGTATTTATCCAGCTGTTGATCCACTTGATTCGGGATCGCTTGCTTTAAAGCCTGATATTGTTGGTGAAGAACATTATAGAGCGGCAACAGAAGTGAAAAAAGTCTTACAGAAATATAAAGAACTTCAAGATGTGATTGCTATTCTTGGTATGGATGAACTTTCTGAAGAAGATAAATTAATCGTTCAAAGAGCTAGAAAAATTCAAAAATTTTTATCGCAAAATTTCCATGTGGCTGAACAATTTACAGGCGTTCAAGGGCAATACATTAAGAAAGAGGATGCGATTAGAAGTTTTATTGAAGTACTTGATGGCAAGCACGATCATATTCCAGAAGAACATTTTTATTTGGCTGGATCAATTGAAGATGTTATTGAGAGAAGTAAAAAGTAGAAAAAATCACGAATTTATAATTTAAAATTTAAAATTTGAGTACCTTAAAATTAATAATTCGCACGCCGGAAGCGCAAATAATTGATACCCATGCAGAATCTTTGTATTTATCTACCGATCTTGGAGATATGATGATTTTACCTCATCATGCTTCGATTTCTACTAGTATGCTTTATAGTCCGGTACTGATATGTAATGGGCATTTAACAGAGCAATATATTGTTAAAAATGGTCTTCTTTTCTTTTCCAATACCAAAAACGAGGCAGTAATTTTATGTTATAGCGCAATTAAAAAAGATGAAGTTGATATTACTAGTGTTAAGAAATATTTAGAATTAATTGAACAAAAGTTAGCGGAGAAAAAAGGTTCGGATTTAAGCGAGTATCAATATAAATTTTTGGAGAACGAGAAGATGGTACTAGTTAAGCAGATAGAGGCGGAGGGAAAGAAATAAAAATAAAAATTTGACAAAAACTTATTTTTTAATAAAATAGATCTTAGTTAAAAATAAATTTTATGAATTTAGCACGTCAACAAATCAAATTTTTGATCAATAAAAGCATGATGCAAATGATGATGCGATTTTCGATGTGGAAGCTGTAAAATTTTAGATTCTTAATTCTAAATTAAATAGCCGCTTCCATAAGAAGCGGTTTTTTTATTATTTAAAATTTAAAAAGAATGAGCATTTCCACTCCATGTTCGCGAGAAGATTTAATAGTACCTCAATACGCTTTCGTTCCTGATGCTTGGACAACAACCTTTCAAGAAGGTTTGTTAGCTGACAAATCAGAGATTGTTGGGAAAAGATTGTTGGAAGTAGGTGTTGGTACAGGTGCTATGGCAATTTTTGGATTAACTAAATTAGAAGTTGCTCATTATTATGGAAGTGATTTGGATCCAAATTTGCCAACTTTAGCTAGTCAAAACATAGAAAGAATATGCCCTGATGAGGCTTCTCGTTTTATGCCAATATTAGGAAGTACTAATTTATTAACACCTGTAGATAAAAATAATAGAAGTATAATTTTAGAAACAGATATTGTAATTGCTTGTATCCCTCAGGCAATAAGACCACCTGATAAAGAAGTTTGCTTTGATGATCTTGCTCATTATTATCCTGGAAATCTTTTTGAAAATTACCAGTTTAATTCTTTAGCATTAGGATTAAATGAAGCTTTACTCGAACAATTCATGTCAGTGGTAAGAGAAACTAAAGATTATAATAAAAGAATTTATTTAAATATTGCTGGACGAGTTGGATTAGAAAATATTAAAGAATTATTTAAATCTCATGGATTAACTTCAGAAATAGTACATCAAGTAGTTATTCCACAATGTCCTTCTACTAGTCTTCAATTTTTCGTTGATATTGAAACAGCAAGTACTGATAACGCATTTAAATGTGAATTTTATTCTGATCCAGAAGGAAATTGCCAAATTTCAGCAAACGAAGCTGAAAAAAGACGTTTACAAAAAGATCCTGTTTTTCATAAATTATATGTGATAAAAGGGATCCCTCAGCTTAATAGTGTGAACCTTAATCAATTTTTAATAACTTTTTTAGACTGTATTCGACAACAACTAGCTCAACTATATAAAAATAGAGAATCATCTCCTTTATTACCTTATTATAATTAATTTTAAAAATATGAATAATTTTTTATCTTTTCTACAATCTCATAATTTTATTGTGCTTGATGGAGCTATGGGAACAGAATTACAGAATAGAGGCTATAGAACGGAATTACCGTTATGGTCAGCTAAGGCAAATTTAGACGCAAAAGATCTTGTTTATCAAATTCATTATGATTATATACAAGCTGGAGCTGATATTATTACTACTAATACTTTTCGTACTCAAAAACATACTTTTCAAAAAATTAACAATCCGAATTTGGCTGAACAAGCCACTATTAATGCTGTGCAAATCGCTATCAAAGCCAAAAAACGAGCATTTCGAGATGTTTTTGTTGGCGGATCATTAACTACATTAGAAGACTGTTACCAGCCAAATTTAGTTCCTAATGAAGCAATTTTACGAGAAGATCATAAAAGACAAACGCAGTTATTGGCTGAGCTTGGTGTCGATTTTTTATTTTGTGAAGCTATTAATACTATTCGTGAAGCTAAAATTTTAGCTGAATTTGCACAAAATACACCTATTCCTTTTTTTATGAGTTTTGTGATTAATGACGATGGTAATTTATTAAACGGAGAATCTTTGTTTGATGCGATAGAAATAATAAATAAATTTAAACCAACTGCCATATTAGTAAATTGTCGCCCAATTGATATTCTTCAAAAAACAGTAGATACATTAATTAATAGTTTTTCTGGTGTAAAAGGGATATATCCTAATGGACAAGGCAAGCCAGCTAATGATTTGGGATGGGATTTCCATCAGCAAGGTGATGATATTAAAAAATTTACTGCTCATTGTCGTATTTGGGCAAAAAAAGGAATAAAAATTCTAGGAGGATGTTGCGGAACAAATGTTGAATATATCCAAGCTTTACGGTCTATGTTGGATCAATTATAATAACTATTTTTTGTATTTTTTAAAAATTTGGTTAGAATATAGATCGTATTTGTTAATTGTTTTTATGCTTCGTTTCTTCTCTCATAAACTCTCTACTCATCATACTCATCCAAGTGGCAAAATTTTTGCTTGGATGGCGCTTTTCTTTAGTATTGGGACTGGCGCATTTTGGACGATTTTTCCGCTGATTTTAACAAGTAAATTACCAAATGAAAGTTTTGTCGGATATTATTATTCATTTTTGTCAGTTATCGGGATCTTGATCTCAGTTTTAAGCACTAGTATTTTTTGCAAAATTTCCAAAGTTTTAATTATTAAAATAGTTTTAACAAGTTCAATAATTTTGCTTATTTTGATGACTTTGGCTGAGAATTTTTGGATGCTTGGATTTTTGGATATTCCTCGAGCAATGTGTGTTTTGATGACGACAATGACTTTAGCGATTTTTGTTAGTGATTTTTCTAAAAAACAAGAATTAGCGGCAACTGAAGGTAAATTTTATTATTTTGCTAATATCGGTTGGCTTGTTGGTCCTTTTATTGGTGGGTTTAGCGCAAAATATTTTGGAAATGAAAGTGTTTTTATTTTAGTAAGCTTTTTTTATTTAATTGCGTTTTTGTATTTCCTTCATCAGCATTTAAGGATAAAAAATCCTTATTTGCACAATGAAGTTCATAAGGAGGGCATAAAAGAACTTTTTAGTAATATCAAAGATTATTTTAAAAATATTGAACTGATTAAAGTTTTTTTTGTAGCTTTCGGTCTTAATTTCTGGTGGGGAGTGAAAAGTATTTATATGCCTCTTGCGGTTCAGGATTTAGGTTATACGCAAGAGATTGTCGGAATTATTATGACTTTGAGTATTTTGCCTTTGGTCTTGCTGGAAAATATTGTTGGCAAAAAAGCCGGCAAAAATGGTGTTCGCAAATATTTAATTATTGGCTTTTTATTATTATTTATTATTATTACTAGTTTTAAATTTTTGGAATTTTTGCCAATAGTTTTATTATTAGCTTTCATTTTGGCAAATTTTGGAGCGGCTTTTATTGAGCCTTTAAAAGAAACATATTTTTTTGAAGTCGTAAAAAAATCACAGTCAGGAAAATTTTTTGGTATTTATAATATCGCTGAACCAGCGGCTTTTTTTATTGCTCCTTTATTTGCTTCTATAATTTTAAGCTTAGGATTTGGAATTAGCGAGGTATGGATGGCTACAGCAATTGTGATGTTGATTTTTGTAGCAGTGATGTGTTTTGTGAAGAGAAAATATTAGAAATATAAATGGGTAAATTAAGATATCTTTT
>MFXJ01000028.1:10824-11239 GCA_001787465.1 Candidatus Peregrinibacteria bacterium RIFOXYB2_FULL_32_7
ATTCTCCTCATCCCTAATGACTCTTCCCTTATCCAAGGTTATTACCCGCCGGCTAAGATTATTAATGATTTCTCGGTCGTGCGTGGCCAAAATAACAGTCGTGCCAAGCTCATTGATTTTAAGCAAAAGTCGGATAACGTCCCAAGAATTTAATAAATCCAGATTTCCCGTTGGTTCGTCCGCTAGAATGACTGATGGACGATGAATTAATGCCCGGGCAATGGCTACCCGCTGGCGCTCACCGCCGGAAAGTTGATAAGGAAACTGCGTTGCTTTCTCGGTCAAACCAACCAACTCCAAAAGTTGCGGCACGTCTTGGTTTATTTCCTGAACCGTCGCCCCAACAACTTCCATCGCGAAAGCCACGTTTTCATAAGCCGTTCGGTCCGATAATAACCGAAAATCTTGAAAAACC
>MFXJ01000029.1:0-11740 GCA_001787465.1 Candidatus Peregrinibacteria bacterium RIFOXYB2_FULL_32_7
CCTTGTTCGTGATTTTTGAAATATATTTTGTTTTTTTGAGGAATATTTTTATAAGTATAGTCAAAAACAGAATCTTTGAATCCAATTCTGTCTATCATGCCTTTGCTGATAACTTCAGCTTTTGGCATTAAAAAAAGTTTATATTTAATGGAAGAACTGCCGCAGTTTAAGACGAGAATTTGCATTAAATTTGGAAAAGAGGATTTATACTACTCCGCTTTTAAATTTTAAAATTAAGTAGTATATGCTCCGAAGCTTAATTATTTATTTTATAAGGTAAATAAACAATATTATAAAGCTACGTAGCATTATACAATTTTAAATTATTAAAGCGTAGGAGTATAATTACTTTTTGCTTGGAAGGCGGTAACAGCCACTATATGAATTATATCATCAGTGGAGCAGCCTCGCGACATATCGTTTATTGGGGCGTTTAAGCCTTGCAGAATCGGGCCAATTGCTTTTGTATTTCCTAAATATTGAACTAATTTGTAAGCAATATTTCCAGTTTCCAAAGTTGGAAAAATTAAGACATTGGCCTTGCCGGCGATAAGACTTTCAGGGGCCTTTCTTTTGGCAACGGTTTCGACAATCGCAGTATCAGCTTGAAGCTCACCGTCGATTTGCAAATTGGGGTTTCTTGTTTTTGCTATTTTCATTGCTTTAATAATTCGATTGCACATTTCATGTTCAACTGTTCCTTTGGTTGAAAATCCTAACATTGCGATTTTCGGATCAATACCAGCAATGTTTTTGGCGGTATCGGCTGAAGTAATAGCAATTTCAGCTAATTGTTCTTCTGTCGGATAAGGACAAACAGCACAATCAGCAAAAATAAAAACACCATTCTCTCCATAATTTTGATCTGGCGTTATCATAATAAACGCTCCGGAAACAGTTTTAATTCCTGGTTTTGTTCTAATTATTTGTAATGCTGGTCGAATCACATTGGCCGTTGGACTAGCGGCACCGCCACAACCCCCATCAGCATCACGGGTTTTTACCATCATTACCATAAAATAAAGAGGATCATTTAATAATTTTAAGGCCTCGTTTTTTGTTAAACCTTTTTCTTTTCTAATTTCGACCATTAAATCAGCATATTTTTCTCTTTTTAAATCTGTTTCTGGATTTAAAATTTCAGCTTTGATAATATTTTGTAAATGCAAATTTTTGGCTTTTTGCAAAATAGTTTTTGAATCTCCAAGAAGGATGATTTCAGCGATATTATTTTCAATAATAATATTTGTAGCTGAAAGAATTCGTTCATCTGTGCCTTCTGGCAGGACGATTTTTTTTGGATTTTTTTGAGCGGATAAGATGAATTTTTCGAGAAGGTGCATGTTTTTAATTATGAGTTGGTATATTAAATTTATAGCATAAATATTTACACCGCAACTCCCAAAAACATCCTAATTAAATATCCGATAATGAAAGTTAAACCAGTTACTCCTATGCTGATGGCTGACATTTCTAAAAATCTCTTTTTAAAAGGTAAATCTTTGGCAATAGATACGTAAAAATTGAAAACTAATATTATTAATATTCCATTAATTAAAGTAACAGCTAAAGCAAGAAAATAATTATGAAAAAGGAAATACGGAGTGATTAAAAAAGCAACAGTGCAAACATAGGCAATACCAGTATAAATAGCTGATTTACTTGCCGATTGTCCTCTTTCATCAGTTCTGTGGGATAAATATTCTGAGGCCGCCATTGAAAGAGAGGCCGCAAAACCAGTAATTAAGCCAGCTACTGCGATTAAATGTGTATTCTGCATGGCAAAAGTAAAACCAGCAAGCGCGGCAGTAAGTTCAACAAGCGCATCGTTTAACCCCAAAACAACTGAACCAATGTATCTAAGTTTGTCTTCTTTTAACATTGATATGAGTTCTTGCTCATGTTTATTTTCATCTTCAATAATTTGCGAAATTTCAGGGATATCTTTTGAAAAATTATCATAATTAATTTGCGCTTGTTTTTCTCCTTTTTCCATTAATTTGATGCCGAAAGTAAAGCCAAAAATTCTGGAAAGATAATAATATTTAAAAAGCATCCATTTGTTAGGTTTAATATCTTTTTTTGTATATTTTTTCCAAAATTCGTAATGTTTTAATTCGTCTGCGGAAATGTTTTCTAAAACTTTTTGATTTTTTTCTCCTTTAATAACTTTTTTTAGTTTTAAATACAAAATATGCTCAGTCATTTCATTTTGCTGAGCTTTGAGAATAGATTTTAGTAATTGTGGGTTTAAAGACATGTTTAAAATTTATAAATTATAATTTTTTTTCTTATCAATATAGAATATAGCACGATAGTTAAGAATTTAGCCACGCTAGTTCAAAAATTGATCTTTCGGTTTCTACAATTGCTTCACTTTCGATAATAACACCATGGAGGAAATTAGTATCTAGCGACATATAAGCGATTTTATTCCCATAAATATTGATTTCGCTTCGAAAAGGATATTTTTTGGCATTAATTAATCGTGATTCTCGAAGCAAGTTTTTGTCATTTTTTATGAATTCTCTACTTTTTTCTGTATCTGGAAAAATTGCTCTTACTTTTATGCCAAGTTTCGCTCTTCTTTCAAGGTAATTTTCAATATAATCTTTTAATTCTTTAATTTGGATATCTGGGATCGATGAATAAGCGAGTTTATTTTTGCCTTCTTTTAAAGTGTCTTCATAGATTTCTTTAATTCCTTGTAGACCTTCAAAATATCGCACTTTTGGCATTATTTCGCCTCCATGCCGTAAGTTTAAAAAATCAGGAAGTAGATCTATGAATCTGGTTTTTTGTTCCTGAAGTTCGCGTTCTTTTTTTTCTAAAATATATTGAAAAATTTCTGGACTTTCAGCGTTATAATAATCGATTTTATTTTTCTCATAACTGCTTACGTAACCTTTTTTTTGCAAAGATTCAAGAACGTGATAACAGGTAGTCCTTGATAATCCTGATTTTTTGGCAACTATACTCACTCCTTGTGATCCAATTCGTAGCATAGTTAAATATACTAAGGCTTCTTTTTCAGATAACTCTAGAGATTTAAGAAAATTGTCTAACATATTTTAAATTTTTTAAGAGTTGACCATATTGATCGACAGTTTTAATTTAGCTTAAATAAAAGATATTGTAAAGATTTTTATATATTTTTGTTGAAGATATTGGACGGATTCTGTTTATTTAGGTATGATTTGAATGTTCTTTTTATTTGCTAAGTTTTTGTTTATATGAAAATAGATTTTGGGGGCGTTTCTGAGAACGTCATTACTCGGGATGAATTTTCGCTTTCAAAAGCGCAGGAAATTTTAAAAAATGAAGTTGTAGCTGTGCTTGGTTATGGTATTCAGGGACCTGGACAGTCTTTGAATATGCGTGATAATGGAATAAATGTCATTGTCGGGCAAAGAAAAGGAACGAAAACTTGGGATAAGGCCGTAGCTGACGGCTGGATTCCTGGAAAAACTCTTTTTGAACTTTCCGAAGCGGCAGAAAGAGGAACGATTATTCAATATTTACTTTCTGATGCCGGTCAAAAAGCATTTTGGCCAACCCTTAAGCCTTATTTGACTGAAGGTAAAACTTTGTATTTTTCTCATGGTTTTTCTATTACTTATAAAGATTTGACTGGAGTTATTCCTCCAGAAAATATTGATGTTGTTTTAGTGGCTCCAAAAGGATCAGGCACAACTGTTCGTCGTAATTATTTGGAAGGAAGTGGCATTAATAGTAGTTATGCTATTTATCAGGACGCTACAGGCAAAGCAAAAGAAATAACTGCGGCTTTAGGGATTGTGATTGGATCAGGATATCTTTTTGAAACAACTTTTGAAAAAGAGGTTTATAGTGATTTGACTGGAGAGCGTGGAATTTTGGTTGGAGCTATTGCTGGCGTGTTTGAAGCTCAATATAATGAACTTCGCAAACATGGACATTCTCCAAGCGAGGCTTTCAACGAAACTGTTGAAGAGTTTACTCAAAGTTTAATTAGATTAGTGGCTGAGAAAGGTATGGACTGGATGTTGGCAAATATTTCTACTACTGCTCAAAGAGGAGCGCTTGATTGGAAAGGTAAATTTAGAGATGCGGTTATGCCTGTTTTTGATAATCTTTATGAAAGTGTGAAAAATGGTACTGAAGCAAAAATTGTGTTAGATAAAAATAGTAAGCCTGATTATCGAGAAAAGTTAGAAGAAGAACTTAAAGAAATTCATGATTCAGAGATGTGGAAAACTGGAGCGCAAGTTAGAAAATTAAGACCGGAAAATTGGGAACAAAATTTGTGATTTATAGGTCGATCACTTTACGGGTATTCGCCTGCCATTATGTTGATAATAGATGCTCTTAAATCACGAATCATGAATCACGATAATTCTCTTTATTATTTGTTTTTTTTCCTTTATTTTAAAATAAACAATTTAACAATTTAATTATGTCAACTTACGCAGAGGCCGGTGTCGATATTGATAAAGGCGATAAATGTTCAGCCCTTGCTTATGCCGCGGCTAAACGAACTTTTGCAGGCAGAAAAAATAAAATTGGATCAGGGGTAGTGATTGAGGGAGGATTTACTGGGATGATGGATTTTGGCGATTTTTATCTTGTGCAAAATTGTGACGGAGTTGGTACCAAGACTTTGATTGCCAAAATGATTAATAAATATGATACTCTTGGTTATGATTTGTTAGCTATGGTGGCTGATGATATGATTGTTGTCGGAGCAGAATGCATTTCAATGACTAATACGATTGATATTCATCCGATTGATGAGGATTTGATTTGTTCAGCGATGAAAGGGCTGGAGAAAGCGTGTTTGGAAGAGAACGTAGTAATTCCAGGTGGTGAAATTGCTGAACTTAAAGGCATTGTTGAGTCAGGTACTTTTAGCTGGAATACGGATGCGGTTGGGATTTTGGAAAAAGATAAATATATTGATACCAAAGATATAAAAGTTGGCGATGCTGTTATAGGTTTGCAAAGTAGTGGCGTTCATTCCAATGGTTTAAGTTTAGTGCGGCATGTCTTGAAAGAAAAATTTGGTGAGCATTGGGCACAAGAAGATTTTGGTGATGGTCGAAAATGGGGGGAAGTGATGTTAACGCCAACCAAAATTTATCATCGAGCCATTTTGGATTTAATTGGAGGATATAAAGAGGAAAGAAAAATAAAAATTAAAGGAATTTGTCATGTTACAGGAGGAGGAATTCCTGGGAATCTGCCAAGAATTTTGAAAGCAACAGGACTCGGTGCGAAACTTGATAATTTAATTGCTCCACAAGAAGAATTTAAAAAATTAATTGAGTTTGGAAATATAGCTAAAAATGAAGCTTATCGTACTTGGAATATGGGAACAGGAATGATTTTGGTGATTGAAGAAAAAGATGAGAAAGCAGTTTTGAAACATTTTGAAGAAAAGCGGATTAAGGCGCAGAGGATGGGAGAGATCGTGGAAAAAGAAGGAGTTATGTTTTGATTGTAGAATTAAGATACGCTAACTTCATATACAGAAAGTCCAGGATAAGATGTGGCAAGTGTCCGCAAAGATTCGTTTGGGTTTGATGAAGTTAAAAGCTTTTTAATTTTTTTTCTATCATTTTTTGAATTTAAATTTAATTTTCCTGCTTCAAGTAAAGCTCTAATAGAGAGTCTTATGGCAATTATTTCTAATGCTAATTGAATTGTTTCAATGGATAAATCTAACTTTGTCTCGTTTCCCGTTCTTATTTTTGTATCTATACAAAGTTTTAAACTTTCATCTGTGTTTCCTATATAATTTAAAATTCTATGTGAAATAATTGTATCTTTATCTGGAACTGTTTCACATATTATGTCTTGTGGCAATTTAATTGTTCCTTCTGAAAAATATCTTTCATTTCCTGCGAATAATTTATCCTTAAAACCTTCTGTTTGGCATCCAATTATTGTAAACTCTTTTGCCATATATAAAAATTATTAAGAATCTTTTTTACCTTAATTGAAATTAATTAGCAAGTAAATTTTGAATTAAAAGTTTGATTATAGTTCAAATTTATTATAAATTTTTAATAAAATTTAAGCAAAAAGTCGCGAATATTATGCCTAAATACCGTGTTAGCAAAATCAAACGTCAACATACAATTCTTCCTGGGATTGATAAGTTGCTTTTGAAACTTTCAGAATTTGAAAATGTGAAATCAATTACTCCTGGGAGAATTAAAAAAGCTACAGCGTTTTTTAAACCCATTTTAACTTTTTCTGTGGAACTAGAAAATGGCGTTAAATTGATTGGTAAATCAGGTAAAGCCGTACAAGAGGTTTTTGTGGTTACGGAGAATAAGGAGGCGGTGTTGGAATTTTTAAAAAGTTGTAAATAAATTGGAAAAGAATTATTTTAGAAGTAAATTTGACTAGCGTATTTTTTTTTTATTTTTTATTCTAATTCACAATGGAATCTTTAAATCCTGGGTTTGAACAAATTCAAAAAAGAGGTAGCCGGATTGTGGCTGAGGGTTTTCATATGTTACCAGCGGCTTCACTGATGATTGGAGCTGGAGTTTTAAATAAAATTTCTGATCGTAAAAAACCTTTTGTTACAGTGATAAATTCATATACGACTCAAATTCCTGGACATGCTCATCTTGATAAACTTGGGAGAATCTTAGTGGAGGAATTAAAAAAGCTTGGATTTAATGTTTGGTATGCGAATGTTGGTGGATGCGTGGATGACGGAATCGCTATGGGGCATTTTGGTATGAAATATTCTTTGCCTTCGCGAGAACTGATTACCGATCAGATTGAAACTATTATTGGCGCTCATCCTTGTGATGCTTGGATTGGCATTGGGAATTGTGACAAAATTGTTCCTGGGATGCTTAACGCTATGGTGAGATTAAATATTCCTTCTCTTTATATTAGTGGTGGACCAATGCTTGCTGGAAAAAATAATTCTGATTTGATTACGGTTTTTGAAGGAGTTGGTAAGAAATCGGCTGGTAAAATGACTGATGAGGATTTGCAAAATTTGGCTGAAGGTTCATGTCGGACTTGTGGGAGTTGTGCCGGAATGTTTACCGCTAATTCAATGAATTGTCTGGCTGAAGCAATTGGTCTTGCTCTACCTGGAAATGGTACAATCCCAGCCGCAAAATGGATAGATAAAGAAAAATTTGAATGGGAGATAAATCCTGAAAGAATGGCTTTGATTGAAAAATCCGCAAAAACTATTAAAGAACTTTTGGAAAAAAAGATTTTACCAAGAGATATTGTGACTAGAGAATCAATTGATAATGCTTTTATTCTTGATTTAGCTATGGGAGGATCAACTAATACAGTGCTTCACACTTTGGCTTTGGCATATGAAGCTCAAATTAAATATGATTTAAAAAGAATTAGCGAACTTGCGAAATTAACTCCGAATGTTTGTAAAGTTTCTCCTTCACGACCAGATGTGCATGTTGAAGATGTTCATCGAGTTGGAGGGATTGCCGCGATTTTGAAAGCAGTATATGAAGATGGACGCTCCCCATTAAATTTGAATCTTAAGACTTGTACTGGGACATTGAAAGATTATGTGATGAATGCTCCTTGCGCCGATGGAGACGTAATTAGAATTGGAGAAAATGTATTTTCAAAAACCGGTGGTTTGGCAATTTTGTATGGAAATTTAGCGCCTGATGGTGCTGTTGTTAAAACAGCCGGAGTTGAAGCTAATATGATGCAATTTACTGGGAAAGCCAAAATTTACAATTCTCAGGAAGAATCTTTGCAAGGAATTTTGAATGGTGAAGTTGAAGATGGGGATGTTGTGGTAATTAGATATGAGGGACCTAAAGGCGGTCCTGGAATGCAAGAAATGCTTTCGCCAACCTCAGCATTGAAGGGGCGAGGGACAAGGGCGGCTTTGATTACTGATGGTAGATTTTCAGGTGGTACTAGAGGACTTTGTATTGGTCATATTTCACCGGAAGCGGCTGTAGGAGGACCAATAGCGGCTTTGGAAAATGGTGATACGATTGAAATCGATGCGGAAAAATGCACTTTAAATGTAAAAATTTCTGACGAAGAAATACAAAAAAGATTAAAAAAGTTGCCAAAATTTGAATCAAAGGTCAAAAAAGGTTGGCTTGGAAGATATACGCAACATGTGCTGAGTGCAAATTTTGGAGCATGTATGGATAATGTGATATGAAATCTTCTTATTTTTAACAAAAAATTCAGTAAAAATTCATAATCATTTGTTATAGATAAATATTATTGGTTTATCTATATTTTATGTGTGAAAAATTTAACGATAAATATCGGATTGAAACAACGCGCTTAAAAACGTGGGATTATACGTGGGATGGATATTATTTTGTAACGATATGTACGCAAAATCGAGAATGTTTTTTCGGTGATATTCGAAATGGAAAAATGGTTTTAAATGAATGTGGAGAAATTATAAAAAACGAATGGGTGAAAACGAAAGAAATACGAAGAATGGTTAAATTGGATGAATTTATAATTATGCCAAATCATTTTCATGGAATTTTGATTATTCAAAATAATGATCAGAATCATAATATGATGTTTGGTGATAAAAAAATGTCGTTGGTCGTAGATATGCCCCGCCGGGGCATATCTACAACGACGCCAAATGAATCAACGACGCCAAATGAATCAACGACGCCAAATGAATCAACGACGCCAAATGAATCAACGACGCCAAATGAATCAACGACGCCAAATGAATCAACGACGCAAAATCGAAAACCAAACCATCGTCCGCAATGGAAACCAAATTCATTGGGATCAATTATAAATCAATTTAAAATGATTTGTACAAAACAAATACGCGTTATAAATTCAGATTTCTCATGGCAAAAATTGTATTATGATCGAATTATTCGCAATGAATATGAATTAAAACGTATTAGAGGGTATATTATTGATAATCCATTGAATTGGGAAAGAGATAGAAATAATAAAAAAAATTAGAATTAAATAAAATCATAACTATTACCAAAATACTTATAGTTAAAATATAAAATTTCAAATAAAACAAGCCAAAATGTATTTTAAAGGCTTGTTTTTTGAATTATTAAAAATTAATATACGGTATACTCTTAGTATTTTACTAATAGTTAAAATTTCTAATTATTATTAAATTGAAAAAACTTCAAATTGGTGCTGATAATGGAGTATGGATAATGAGACAAGAATTGCCAGAAAGAGGGGGACATAATAGGCCTGAAACTTTAAGTTGGACTAGTGTTACCAGAGATTTATTACATCTTCGAGGTACACTACAAGAATTATTAGTTAAAAGGGAAGGAGGAGCAATTACTGATGATACAATTACTGATGATGTGGAGCAACAACGATCATTGAGTGAAACACAATATTCATACATAAGACCTGGTAGAAAAGATATATTGTTACCATCTAATATCTCTAAAGATACATCTGAAAAAATAGTTTTTTGGTTTGGATCAGGTATGCGAGCAGATCAAGTTGAGAGTGAAAGGACTATTTTGGAATTAGAAAGGCAAGAAGTAACTCGGACTTCAGTTGGTTTAGATCTTCCAATAATGAAATCTACACGTAGCAGATTTCGTATTTTATTAGGTTTTGCTACAGGCATTGCTTTGGCTGGAGGAGCATTAATAGCTGAAAGTCCTATAGTAACAAGTGGAACAGGTAGAGTGATTTACGTTCCTAATACAATGACTCCCGGTCAATCATCTGCTAGAGTTCGAAATTCTCAATATCTTCAATTTAAAGATTTGGAACTAGGCGATACGTTTTATGAATATTTATGTCAACGTGCTGGTCAAAAAGTAGACCGTGTTACTCCTCAATCTATGTCCGCTATTATGAATGTTGCGGCTGATCATTTCGAAGCTAAAGGTCAGTCTTTTAACGATTATATTAATTTTGATGGGCTTGATTATTTTCGAATAACAAGACCTGATTTGTTTGCACGGATTGTGGAAAAAATTAAATCCGAAGGTATAGTTGCGCCTTCAGTTTCTGAAATTTCAAATTTTGATTTTTCACAACTTGGTCAGCAGACTGAATTTGAAGATTTTTATCATCATCTTGCTATGTATTTTGTAGATTTAGATAAAGTATATGATTTTTATGCCATATTATATAAAGCGCAACAATATCTTAATGGCACAGCTGTTGATGACGGCTTTGAAATAAATAATGAAGTTGAAACAGACGCAATAACTATAGATACAAGAAGCGGTGCAAATATAGATTTTAAAACCTTGCAAGATCAACAGGAATTTCACGTGGATGCTTATTATGATAATGCGGAATATGATGAGTTTACATTAAGTGAAGCTGATGTAGATGAAGAAGGAGATTATGAAGAAGTTGCTTTAACTGAGGCAGATATTTATGAAGAAGGAGATTATGAAGAAGTTGCTTTAACTGAGGCAGATATTTATGAAGAAGGAGATTATGAAGAAGTTGCTTTAAGTGAAGCTGATGTAGATGATGAGGATGCTTTCTTATTAACTGATGTTGTGAAAGAGCAGGATGATGGTAATTTTAATGCCGTTGATTTTTTTGGAATGAATGATGATGAAGCTGAAAAAATTACCCGCCCAGAAAATGTCGGGCAGGCTGATGATATTTTAGTATTAAGATCTGAAGATGTTGTTAATAAAACGAATGAGGGTAAACAAAAGGTGGTTACACCATTTGCATTAGCAGAGACCTTAAAAATAGAAAGAAAAAAAACAAGTTTATGGGGAAGATTGAAAGGGATATTTAATGCTTAATTTAAATAATCCCTAAAAATATTATGAGAAAAATCATGGTAAGCCATATTGTCATTTTTTTACCAAACGATTTGATTAGGAGTTTTATAGAAATTTGTTTAAAATTAAAAGTGTTTTTTGAAATATTTTATGAAAAATTATCAATATTTTTTATTCGATCTTGATGGGACAATTATTGATTCCAGTCAGGGAATTGGAAATGGCGTTAGATATGCTTTTAAAAAATTAAGTATTGATAAGAAATATATTGAAGCAACAATAAAAAATATCGGCATGCCGCTACAACATTTTATTAGTAGCGTTTATCAGTTTGATGAAAAAACAAAAATAAAAGCTGTTAAGTTTTATAGGCAATATTATAAGAAAAAAGGAATTTTTGAAAATAAAGTATATAAAGGAATAAGAAAAATTTTAGAAAAGTTAAAATCTGAAAATAAAACAATTTGTTTAGCGACATCAAAACCATTAATTTTTGCAAAAAAGATTTTGAAATATGAAAATTTAGATCAATATTTTGATATTATTATTGGAAGTAGACTTAATAATACTTTATTCGAAAAAAGTGAAATAATTGCTTGTGTTTTAAAAAAACTAAAAAATCCATCAAAAGATCAAGTAGTGATGATAGGGGATAGAGATTATGACATTTTTGGAGCAAAGATTAATAGTATTGATTGTATCGGAGTAACTTATGGATTTGGGAGCAGGAAGGAACTTGTGAAAGCAGGAGCTACTTATATTGTGGAAGAGGCGAAGGAGATAGAGATTTTTTCCTGCGGCTCTTCATCCAAAAAGTCTGAAGAGCCGCGGAAATAATTTTATTTTTCTTCTTTTGTTGTTTCTTTCGTTTCTTCTTCCGCACCTTCTTTTTTTGTTTTAATTAAATCCAGTCTGTCAGCAACTATTTCGGTTGTATAGTTGATTTTTTTATCTTTACCTTCAAATCGTTCATAGTGTACCTCTCCAATAACATGAACGGCATC
>MFXJ01000029.1:11805-13761 GCA_001787465.1 Candidatus Peregrinibacteria bacterium RIFOXYB2_FULL_32_7
CAGCTTCTTGCGTTGCCTCCCCATTTACCATTTTGGTTTTATGGGTAATAAGGACAAAATTAGCGACTTTCTTCTGGCTGACTGTACTGCGGACAGTTGGCTTGTCAGAAAGAAAGCCACGAAGATGTATTTGATTAAGCGTGCGCATAATAAAAAGTTAGGAAATAAAAATGCTTAGCGCACAAATTAACTTAAACATTGAAGTTAAAATTTTGATGAAACGAAAATGAAATTTTGATGAAATTTTTGTTAAATTTTGGGTGTTTTAAAGGTTTTTGATTGCGAAAGAAACGTGAAAATGGTTTAATAATTGTTGGATTATTTTTTATTTGTGCAAGCATGTTTACAGGAATTATTCAAGAAATCGGTACAATAAAGAACATTCAAAAAGATGCAGAAAATTTGAAAATACAAATTGCTTGTTTAAAGATTTTGAAAAATAAAAAAATAGGTGATTCAATTGCTGTTGATGGGTGTTGTCAGACTGTTACTGGAATTTTTAAAGATTCTTTTGAAGTGCAGGCGATTCCAGAGACTTTGCGTTGTACAAATTTTAAGAATTTTAAAAAAGGAACAAAAGTAAATTTAGAATCGTCATTAAAAGTAGGGGATAGTTTGGATGGACATTTCGTTTTGGGACATGTTGACGATATTACTATTTGTTATTCTCATAAAAATAGTAAAAATGGTTATATCTTGACTTTTGGAATCCCGAAAAATTTGAAGAAATATATAGTTTATAAAGGATCAGTAGCCATTAACGGTGTTAGTTTGACGATTGCGAAAGTTGAACAAAAAAGTTATTCAATAGCAATAATTCCGTATACGTTAGAAAATACGAATTTAGGTTCGATAAAGGAGGGGGATGAGGTAAATGTGGAGGGAGATGTATTGGCGAAATATAATCCTTCGGGAATTATAGATTATAGATTAAAATAAAATTTTTAAACTTCTAAGACGATCAAAAATCAATTTTTCGAGATAGATATTAAGAAGACCAAGAAATATGTAAGTAATTACCTTTAATTGGTTGTTTACCTGTTCCTTCGGTTATTAATCTCGAAATGATATAATCAGTAACATCTCCAACTGTTTGCCATGAAGCGAAATCTGTCTCAGGTATTTCTATACTAAATTCTGTTTCAAGATTAAATACAATATCTATAATATCTACTGAGTCCGTCTTAAGATCATTGTGTAGTTCAGTGGCTTCAGTAATAGTTGATTTTTCTGCTAAAGTTACTTGTATAATAACATCAATACATCTGCTTAAAACGTCAGGTCTGATTGTTTTTTCCATTTCAGCATTTGGATTCATAGCTGTTTCAACTTTTGCCCTAGCTGTAGTCACTGTTTGTGTTCCTTCTGGGATTGAACTGCTACTTCCAGTACCTGTTACATTATCAGCAGGAGCTTCAAATAGTTGAAGAGTATTTATTTTAGATTGGTCAAGGGAAGTATGTAACATGATTTTTTAAGTTAGGAGATAGAAAAGAAATTTACTTTAACATAAATAAATAATTTTGCAAAAAAATTAAAAGTTTAAATTTATCAATCTATTTCCGTTATCATATCATTAAGAATTTCCCATAATAATGGAGCTTTTTCTTTTCCCATATCTACATTACCTTCATGAGTATGTCCATCAGAAATCATTGGATTAGTTACTAAGACAAGACAGAAAACTGGGATTTCGAATAAAGTGCTAATACAAAGTTCTGGTATGAAACTCATAGCAATCACATCACCTCCCATTAATCTTGCTACAGCTTTATCAAGAGAAGATTCAAACTGAGGACCTTTTACAAAGAAATAATTTACCTGCGAACATTTTCCATCTTGATGTTTTTTTACAATTCCAGTTGCCATTTCTGTTAATTTAGCGTTCATTGCGAATTTTTCTTTTTTACCTTGAAGAAAGGCCATAGGATCGATAAACTCGCCTGCGGCAAGAGG
>MFXJ01000030.1 GCA_001787465.1 Candidatus Peregrinibacteria bacterium RIFOXYB2_FULL_32_7
CTTCACATAAAATATTAGTTCCAATGCGTAAATCATCAAAATCTTTAATTTCATATCCCCGTTTTTGCAAAACATACATTAAACATTTAAAATCATAAGGAAGATCAAGTTTAGCATGAGAAAATAATACTAGACCTTCATGGCCTAGCAAACCTTGCCTTGATAAATATTCTTTTAAGGCTGTTTTATCTATTTTCGGTCCTCTTGTCGAAGATACTCTATCATCATTTCTTGTTATTGTCGTAAGTTTTTGGTTATTTGGATCAACCATCCTAAACATTGGATCTAAATCGTGATTTGATAAGTAACTTAAAGTTACAAATCGTAGTTTATTCATCAATTTTATAGTCAAAGCATCGCATAAACCTCGATCAGAAATAGTATCTCCAATTAATCGCATTTCTCTATAATCTCTTATCCCTTCAACTTGATCTATTAAATTTTCTAAAACTTCTAATTCATTACTGATATTTGCTTGAGGATTTGCTTGTAATTTCTCAAGAGTGGATTTATACGTTTCTTTAAATTTTCTTGCGCTTTCAGGAGGCATGGTAGCAAAACCTGAAAGTATTGCGAATTCAAGGATTTTTAGCGCGCTTCCATGAGCATCACCCATCACAACATAATTAGCTCGAGTCAAAGCTTCTCTTACTTCACTTGATCCCACATCATCAAAAGTATATTTTCCTGATTTAAGTTCGGTTTGACCATTCCTTGCATAAACATGCACCCCAAAACTAGCTTGCGGAACAAATATTTCAACTGTTTTACGTCTGTCTGCTAATTCTTTTTGAATTCTTTCTCTTTCTCGTCTATTTTCCTCTTCAGCTTCTTTTATTTTATCATCATCATGATCACTATGATCATTACCATCACTTGTTTCCTTCCTAGCTTCACCTTTTATTTCATTTTCTTTCTCCTTAGCTTCTTTTTCTCGTCTTGTAATATCTTCTCTTTTGAGAGCTTCTTCCATTTCTAAAGACCTATGATCTGGAACAACTTCTTTCAAATTAATCGGCTGTCTTGGTGAGAAATCTTGTAAAGCAGGTTTTATTTGACTTCCTATCTTCATGCCACCATCACTTTCTCTCATTATTTTTGGATTTTTTCCTGAAACTCCTTCAATTTTTCGTAAATCCGAAATAAATACTGGTTTTAAAGCCGAAATCACATCATCTTTTGGAACTTGACCTTGATTATGTTTGCTTATAGCAATTAAAGCCTGTCCACATACAATTTGTAATGCTATTAAATTTTCATCATTTGGTTTACTTCTTAAATTTACTTCAGTTTGTTGTAAAATATCTTCTACTCTCACTCGCTGTTCATCTATTTCCTTCCGAGCCTCAACTTCTGCTTGCAAACTTTTCACAAAAGCTGTGCTTTCATCTAATGTATGTCCAATAAAATCGCTTTTTCCAATTCTGAAAGTGTAATCATCTGGAGGTCGAAAAACTACTCTTTCATATAATTCTAAATCATCAACTTTATCATCTATTGTAGAATGATGTAAAAATGCTCCACAATATGCAAAATCTTCTAATTCTGTTAAAAATCTATGCGTAAATGGATGTGAAAGTTCGCGATCATCTCCAAAAAACGTAAAATGTTTAGCATCTTTTGGACAAATCTTTTCAAATTCTTCTTGATATTGCGTATCGTTATATCCAGCATAAATTCCCATTGATAATTTATTCTGTGATAAAGATAATGGAGCTTTTGGATCAAGCGGATAAGCCATTTCACCATTTCTTTTTTCATCCACATAAGTTAAGGTTGTGCTAGTCTCATTTTCTTTTTTAGTTTGAAAAGTAATTTCAGCTCTTTCATATTCTCTTAAAAATCTTGTTTGTTCCGGGCTAAGAGCTTTTGTCCAAGTTATAAAAGAACTAATTCTTGCTTGCATGCAGGATAGAATTGGAGGAGAAATTTTGCCATCTACCGCTAGAGTCTCTGCTAAATTATTTTTTTCAACATCAGATACTATTTTTTCTCCAATTTTCACTGGTTGGAAATAATCTGGTAATTCTTTTAATTCCTCAATACTTTTGGCAAGATCTTCAAATTGCGGATGTAAATGCAGAGGAAGTAATTTGCCGACCAAAATAGGAGAATCAACTCCTGGATTTATTTTACGAACATTAGTTTTATCAATTCGCGCTGACTGTGTTGATAAATGGAGTCTTAAATTACCATTTTCTCCTGCTAATAATTTTAATTCTTTTATTTCAAAATTAACTGTTAAAACATTATCAGGACCTAATTTGCTTCTTACTACAGCCAATAATGATCTTTGTAATTGAAGTTGAAGGGCTCTTTCTATAACTGCTCTGCCTGCTTCTAATCGCTGAGGTACCCAACCAGCATATCCTTCTTTTCTCATCAATTCATCAAATACTCTAACAGAAATATCAACGGTAGTTTCATCGCTTAAAGTCAAACAGCTAATTAACTCAGGAATTACCTCTTCAGCTACTGCTTCAACTGTTTCTGTACCTGACACTGCAATTACTTCAATACCAGGCTCTATTGCTAATTCATCAATAGGAGATAACTTTTCTCCCTCATCTGCTACAGTTACTATTGATCCTGATACTGATGTTGCTAGGACTTGACCTCTTGTACTAGAAACGACTTGTGCTGGTGCAGAAGGCAAAAGCGTAGAAGCAACAGCTTCTTTCGGTTGTAAAATCTCTAAAAATTTACTCCAAGTTATTTTTGTGGCCTCAATAGCTAACTTTTTTTTCGCTAAACCTTCTCTCCCTTCAAGAGCTTCCCTTAATTTTCCTGCTATACTAGTTGCATAACTTAATAAAGTCTCTTTATTTTGACCTCCCAAAGAACAAGCAATTTGTGTTAACCAAGTGAATAATTCTCTTCTTTTCGTTTCATTAAGTTGCGCTAACAAAGTATCACTATCCTGACTCAAATCTATTGGCTGACCGTTTAATGGATTTTCCGAAATCATTGTTAAATTTTTAATAAAATCTTTATATTTTAGCATATTTTGAAATTTTGAGTTATGCGTTATGAGTTATGCGTGTTAGTTTTTGATAGATTTTTTATGGAAAATATGGCGTAATTGAATCCACCCTGCCCCTCCTTTTACTTTTTTGTTATTAAAGATATTTTTGAGTTCCCAAAAAATTAATGCTAAGAAAAAAAGGAGAGACAGGGTGGATTGATTTTAATTTACCTTTTGAGGGATGCAAAGATGAATTTTTTCAGTAGGAATATTCATTACTAAATGTACATATTTTTGTCAAAAAATTTTTCCCGTTGATGTTTCTTAGTCTTCTCTATACAATTATTTTGAATAATTTTTATCATTTTCCAAAACTATGAAAGTCACTACCAAATCTCTTCCAAAGTCAGAAATACTTTTTCATATCGAAGTTGATGAAACTGAGATGCGAAAATTTCGTCTGCAAGCTAGTCTTGAAATCAGTAAAGAAGTGAAAGTTGATGGTTTTCGTCCAGGGCATATTCCTTATGAAATTTTAATTCAAAAAGTAGGAGAGGATTATATCGAAATGTTTGCTCAAGAAAAAGCTGTTTCCAACATGTACAGAAAAGCTCTTGAACAAGAGAAAATTATGCCGCTAGCAACAGGGGAGTTAAAAGTTATTGAAAAAAAACCATTTATCTTTGAAATTAAAGCCGCAGTTAATCCTGAAATTACTTTTAAAAATTTAGATAAAATTCTAATAAAAAGAGAAAAAATTGAAGTAAAAGATAAAGAAATTGAAGATTTAATTGAAAGTTACCGTATGCAAAAAAGTTCTTGGCATGATACGGATGAAAAAGTTAAAAAGGGGCATAGGGCAGAAGTAGATTTTGAAGGTTTTGATTTAGAAACAAAAGCATCTTTACCGAATACAAAAAGTTCAAATCATCCACTTGTAATCGGAGATAACATGATGGTTCCAGGATTTGAAGAGGCAATAATTGGTATGAAAAAGAACGAAGAGAAAGAATTTGAAGTAACTTTTCCAAAAGATTATCACTCCGAAAACATGAAAGGGAAAAAAGTTAAATTCCAAGTTAAAGTCAATAGAGTAGAGGAAAGAGAAATGCCGGAATTAAATGAGAAATTTATTGAGGAAACAGTAGGGGAGAAAATCTCAATAGATGAGTTTAAGAAACGAGTGAAAGAGAATATTGAACACGAAAAAATTCACGCTGAACAAAAAAGGCAAGAAGACGAATTTTTGAAAAAATTAAATGAAGAATCAAAGATGGAAGTTTCTGATTTATTAGTTGAAAAAGAAATGGAAAACATGCTTGAACAACAGAAATCAGCTATAGAAAAAAATTATAAAATCGAATGGAAAAGATATTTAGAAATTATTAAAAAGAACGAGGAAGATATGAAAAAAGAAATGAATGTCAAAGCTTTGGAAAGGATTAAAACTAGTTTCTTAGTAGAAAAAGCGCTTGAAGTCGAACAATTCTCAGCAACTGATCATGAAATTAACAAAAAAATTGAAGATTACTTAAAGAACATCCCTAAAAAAGACCAATCTCTAGTAAAAAAAGCTTATAAAAAAGATAGTGAAAAATACAGAAGTTTAATGTATAGTATGAAAGTAGAAAAATTATTTGAAAAACATATTGAAGGATATGGACATGAATGCCATTAATAAATTTTAAATTTTAAATTATGGTTATTTTATTCATTACATTATCAATCATCTTTACCGTCCTTCTTCTTGTTTTAAGTTTTGAAAATATTGCGGCTCAATGCAATTATCTGCAATTTTTCTTTACAGCGATAAGTGCAACTTCATCAGTAACTTTTATCGTATTAACAATAGCTTTTCTTGGCGTTTTAACTGGTATGTCATATGCGGCGCTTATTTGGTCGCTTTTTAGAAAAACTGATGATGAGAATGACGACGAATATTAAAAAATTTATAAAAATTTCGCATGTTTGAAAATCGTATGTGTAAATATTATCAAGATTCTGAACCTATTTCACGAGAAGATTATTTTGTGCGAGCAGAAAATTTAGAGCATACTGCAGGAACACTTGTTTTTAATCCAATAGGGATAGGACCTGATAATGTTGAAGAATTTATTATAGGAGACCCTGCAAAAGAAGGATCAAATCCAGTTATAGATAGAAATTTATTACAAAGGAGATTGATAGAAAACGGTTTACCTAAATTTTTCGAAATTAGCTCGATAGAAAATCATATCATATCACCTTCTGTGATGTGGGCGATTATTGAGAAACTACTTAAAAAATATTTTTCAAAAGAATTTCCTGATTATTTTTTATATTCTTTAAAAGAAATAGTTATTAATCTTTATTGTGATTTTTTGCAAAAAAGCGACTGTGGAATAGATGCCTGTATTTTTGATTGTTTTTTAAACACTAGTGACAATAGATGTAAAAAATTTTTGGATTTATTTAAAAATTTTCATTTTGGTAAATTATTTGATGATAATTCTAAAAAAGGAAATATTTATGAAAAATTTTTAAGAGCGGCGAGAGGTAATCAAATGTATATCATCCTTAAAGAAGTTAGAGATTTCGTAAAAACAGAGGAGGGGAGACAATTTAGTGAATTTTTTGGAACAATTTCCACCTGGAAAGAACTATTTGAAGCGTTTAAAAATGCCTCATTAAGCATTTTATATAATGAAGATGCGGCTATAACAGAAAAAAAACAGTCGAAAAATTTTATTCCATCCAGCAGTTATGAAAAATTAGCATTATTAAAAAGATTACCTGAAGAAATTGGTATATCACGTGAACGTTTAGTAGAAATTTTAAGAGTATCAGCTAATAAATTAACATTAGATCAAGCCGCGTAAAAGAAAATGGCTAAGTGAAAATTTGCATCAAACAGATTGACAGTTTTTGGAAAAGGTGTATGATAGTCCTTCCAGGAAGTCTTATTTTTTAGTTTTTTAAAGAAATAAAATAAATGAATAAAAACCTACTAACGAGAGCTGAAATAATTATTCGTGATGAAGGAACAATTGATCGAAAAGCAACTACTGAATTACCACCAAGAAATGAAGTTACAGAAGCTGTGCGTAAGGCTGTAGCAGGATTATGGCAGGATTTAGATGATCAAAGTGATCCTGATGATCATGATCAAACTCAAAACATGCAAGGATTAATTGATCGTTTGTTTGTTGGAGAAGGAGCTGAAAGTCCAGAACGATTTGCGGAAAATGGAGCTAAATTAGCAGGAATGATAAATGAGATAGAAAATGCAGAAATAAAAGAGCAAGTTAGTATTGAATTTGCAGAATGCCTTTATCACAAACGCGCTCATAAATTAATTGATTGTTATCTTATTCCTAAAAGTACAGAAGCAAAAAATGATGAGACATTTGAAGCTAATGTGAAATTAATTTTATTTCCACTATCTCATATAAGTAGCTTAAAAGCTCATGATACAGCCATAATTGCTATGGCTAAAGCGTTAGGAAGTGATGAAAAATATAATAAATTGTCTAGAGAAACAAAAAAAGCATTACGAGATGCTCGTGATCTTGATAAACCTATAGCAAGAAAAAAGGTAAAAAAGATAAGACAAGATAAAGATCATCATGAGCCAGAAAATAGAGAATATATTGGCTTACAAGAATATCTTTTTTCAATGATTGATTATCCTGAAGTTGCTGAAAATGGAAATGGATATTTTACAGAGGCTCAATTAGAACAATTTTATGTTGGAGGGTTATATAGAAGATTCAAAGCTAATATGGAAGCTAAAATTAATAAAGTATCAAAAGGCGCAGATAGAAAAATGAAAAGAGTGGGGTCATCTAAACAGACAGACAAACAAGAATCTAATAATCAATTTTTAAACAAAGAATTAGTTAAAGCGGTTGTTGCTTTAGCATTAGAACCTCAAACAAATTATAGCGATAATTCTAATGACGCAGTAGGATTTCCAATAGGACTACATGAACTTATTATTTTTACTAGGCATTTTATTGAAAAAACGAATTTAATAGAAAATGATCAAAAAACAAAATTACTGGAAGATTTAGATCAAAGAATAACGCAAGTATATAGGGATCGCATGACTAATAAAATTAAAGGAGATCCAAATAATCGTATTGTTGCAGAGAGATATATTGATGATTTTTTGCAATTTGTATTTGATCACAGAGATCCATCTTGCAAAATTAAAGCTGTGATAGAAATGTTAGATGATGGAGTTTCTTTAGGTGAGCGATTTGAAAATGTGTTTAAGGAGGAAGTAGAAAAATTCCTAAATGGTAATAATGGTATTCAATTACTCAGGGCTATTCAAGAACCTATTCAACATATCGGACTAGTTATGGAAAGAGGTCAAGGTCAAGTAAGATGTTTAGGATTTAGATTTATGAAGCTTTATGTTGATATTACTGGTATGTGGGACGAAGAAACGATGAAGTTAAATGTTGAACAATTTGTAAATGAATTATTTGATTTAATGAAAAAACAGTATGCGAATGACACTAGAACCAAATCCATTCTTAGACCTTATTTGGAATTTGCGACTGAATAAATTTCGCTTTGCAAATTTTTTATTAAAATATTATAATAGAAAAGCTTAATAAGATTTTTTAATAGTTTTTTATATGAATAGCAGTTGTGTAACTTCCTGTTCGATTAATTATCGAAATTATGAATTTTTGAAAGTTTATCCAAATAAATCTAAAGTAATTAACGAAGCTCTGGAGGCATATCGTAAATATGTTTTAAAGAAACAAATGCAAGAGGGATTTGCGGCGCAAGATGAAGAGGATTTAGAATTAGCTAATTCGGATTTTAATGATTATCTTTCTATTATAGAAGCTAGTGAAAATGATGATGAATTATAAACAATTTGAAATTTATCAGGTTAATTTAAATCCAACTGTAGGCTCGGAACAACGTGGCATAAGACCTTGTGTTTTTATTCAATCAAATATAGTTTCTCATTTAGGTCATACAACTCTTGTCATACCTTTTACTTCAAAAAAAACTGATAAATTATATCCTTATGAAGTTTTAGTTTCAGCAAGTAAAGATAATGGTTTAAGCGTAGATTCCAAACTTAAGTGCAATCATATTAGAGTAATTGACAAACAACGAGTCAAAGAAAAAATTGGGATTTTAGAAAGCAAATATTGGGATCAGATTTTTGTAGCTTTGGAAGCTATTTTGGATAGATGGGGAAATTTTAGATAAGTTTCCTTCTATACTCTTCAATCCCTTTCATCTCTTCAATTATTTTTAAATTCATTTTCTTCACTTCTTTTTCTCTTTTTTCTTTTTGATTCACTTTCCTTACTTCTCCACACAGACCGATTTCTCCAATCGCTACTAAATTTTCTGGAAGCGGAGATTTTTTAAATGAGGAAATTATTGATAAACAAACAGCTAGATCTATCGCAGGATCTTTAACTTTTAACCCACCAACTATGTTTATATAAACATCTTGATTGGAAAGATTAATATCAGCGTGTTTTTGAAGCACAGCAATTAATAAATTTAAACGATTAACATCAAAACCGCTGGCTGTCCTTTTTGGATATCCAAACGCTGTAATATTTGTCAAAGCTTGAACTTCAATAATAAAAGAACGATTACCTTCAATAGCTACCGAAAGACATGATCCAACTGCATTTTTTTGCCGACTTTCAATGAATTTTGAACTGGGATTTAAGACTTCTTTTAACCCCTCATTAGTCATTTCAAAAATTCCAATTTCACTACATGATCCAAAACGATTTTTTGAACTTTTTAACATTCGAAATTCATGATATCTATCACCTTCAAGATTTAGGACTATATCAACTAAATGTTCCAAAGTTTTTGGTCCAGCTAAATCTCCGTCTTTTGTTACATGACCAATTAGAAGTATGGTAATTTTTTCATTTTTAGCAAAATTTAAAAGTTGTTCAGCGCAATATCTAACTTGAGAAATGGAACCAGCTAAACCTGGAATTAAATCACTTTGGACAACTTGAATAGAATCAATAACGATAAAATCAAATTTTAATCCCTTTAAAGTAGCTAAAATGGATTCAAGATTTGTGGAGTTTATAAGTTTTAAATTTTGATTTTTAATTTGAAGTCTTTTGGCGCGCATAGAGATTTGTTCAATTGATTCTTCACCTGAGATATAAAGTATATTTTTACCTTGATCGCATAAATTTTTACAAATTTGAAGCGTTAAAGTTGATTTACCTATCCCTGGCTCGCCTGAAAAAAGCGTTAAACTGTCTTTTACAAATCCTCCTCCAAGCACAAGATCGAATTCATCTATCTTTGTTTTTAACCTTTCATTTTCAAAATCTCCTGTTTTTAAATTAAAAATTTCTTTAATTTTTGCTGAAGGAATTTCTAATTCTTCTTTGCCGATATTGATAACATCCTCCATTAAACTATTCCAAGCTTGGCACTGCGGACATTGTCCAAGCCATTTTGGAGACTGCGTATTGCATTTAGAACAAATATAGATGGTTTTGAGTTTCAATATATTAGAATAAAGGATAAAGGAAAAAGGACAAAGAATATCTTTTTTGCTATAAATTTTCTAAAAAATTAACAATTTCTTCACTCACTTTAGGAAATAATTGATGTCCGGTGATTGGACTAGTTACATTTATTTCTGTTAAGTGGGAGCCTATTATATCTAAACCAACTAAATAAAGTCCAAGTTTTTTTAATTTTTCTGCTATTTCTTTCACCATTTTTACTTCTTTTTCAGTTAATTTAGCTTTTTTGGCAGTCGCACCTGAATGCAAATTGCCTCTAAAATCTTCTTTATGCGGAATTCTTACAAAAGTATTTAAAATTTCTCCATTTAAAATAGTAACTCTTTTATCACCATTTTTTATTTCTTTTAAAAATTTTTGCGCCATTATAAATTTAGTTTCATTTTCAGTTACGGTTTTGATAATTTCATTTCTATTTACATCATTTTTATGGATATGAAAAATTCCAGTTCCGCCTTTATTATCCAAAGGTTTTAAAATAATTCCCTCAGAAAATTGTTTAAGAAAGCTTTTTATTTCTTCTGAAGATTTAGTAATTAAAGTCGGAGGAATATATTTTTGAAAATTTAAGATAAAAAATTTTTCATTAGCAGATCGAACACTGCTTGGATTATTAATAATCAAAGTTTTATCTTTAATTTGTTCAAGAAGATAAGTCAAATAAATATAATCCATATCAAAAGGCGGATCTTGACGCATCATAATAACATCTTGTTTTTCTAAAATAATTTTTTCAATTTTTTGATTACTATAATTTATCGCTTGAGCAAAAAGTTCCCCTTCTTTCCAGAAAATATTATGGCGCTCCACAATATAAACTTGATGAGATCTTTTAACACTTTCTTTAATTATCTCTGTAGTTGAATCATCAGAGTCAAGCGTTTTGATCGGATTAGCAATAAAAGTAATTTTCAAATAATGAAAGTTTAAAAAATTTTAAAGAAAAGATAATTTACGAATCACGCTCCTCAACTCCTCCCGCGATTGAAGCGATTTCTGCTAATATTGCGTATATTTTCTGCAAAGATTCAATATCGCATCCTTCACAATAAGTATTTTGATAAGTTTGCATTTCATGAAAACATAATTTTGAAAAATGCATCCCTTTTGAATTCAAATTTTCCCTGTCTGATTTCTGGCTATTGAGACGAAAAAATCCTCCTACCGCTTGGCTATTTATTAAATAAATTACCGGTTCAGCTACATAACTTTTTAATCTATCTGTTGTTGGTAATCCTTCTTGAATAATGACATTTTCAATTTTTTGACTACCCTTACCTACCGAAAGCGTATTCCTATCTTTTCTGTTAATATTCAAAAAATCCTCTACCGATTCAAAATTTTTCACTCCCATCCCATAAGTTCCTGTAGAGTTTTTTATAAAAATATACGGCTTAGCTTGAAGTTTATATTCATCATATTTCTTTTCAAGTTGTATAAAAATTTTATTCATAGTTTCGAAAATTTCCTCAAATCCTTTTTTGGTTTGAAAATTTACATTTTTAACTTCCTGCGAAATCGGATAAAAAAACCAAGGATCAAGATCAAGCATTAACGCAAATTCTTCAATTAAACTTTGATAA
>MFXJ01000031.1:0-10397 GCA_001787465.1 Candidatus Peregrinibacteria bacterium RIFOXYB2_FULL_32_7
TTACTATCAATATAATATACTATAGAATAAACAACGTCATTAGCTGACAATTTATAACAAGTCAAAGATTCGCCACAAGGATCATCATATATTTTTACATTATTATTTTCTAAAACCGGTGCTGTCTCAGGTATTTCGCCCATTTCTACCATAGACATAATCATATACACGTCATACTTTTCATCAGGAACTTTTATCTTCGCATCTGTATCATTTTCCATAGAATCAAAATGCCAATTTACCGGTAAAGTAAATTGAAAATCATTAAAATTAAATTGTTCTTGCGCTACATTTTTAACTTCTTCTTGTCCGCAAGAACTAAATAATATTAAAAAAGACGTTAACAAAATTATAAAAAATTTTTTCATAAAAAATTTTTAAGAAATAAAAAAATTAAATTTTTACATTTTTAAGTTTTGCAATAGCGCTACACCTATCTTTAGCTCCAAAAATATAACTACCAGCCACCAAAACATTTGCCCCTGCTTTAACTGCTAATTTTGCAGTTTCTTCATTTATTCCACCATCAACAACAATATCTAAATCTGTATTTTGAGCTCTAAGTTCAGAAATTTTTTCCAAAACTTCCAACATAAATTTTTGTCCCCCAAAGCCAGGATTAACACTCATAATTAAAACTAAATCTACTTTATCAATAACATGCTTAATAGTTTTTAAAGACGTTGCTGGATTAATTGACACTCCGGCTTTAACTTTTAAATCTTTAATTTGTTTAATAATTTTTAACAAATCATCGCAGGTTTCTTGATGGATAGTAATATGATCAGCTCCAGATGAGACAAAAGCTTCGATATATTTTTCTGGATTCTCAATCATTAAATGACAATCCAAAGGTAATTTTGACTTAATAGATTTCACTATCACTGGTCCAATCGTAATATTTGGTACAAAATGCCCATCCATCACATCAACATGAATCCAATCACAATAAGGTTCAACCTCAGCGATTTCCTGATTTAATTTTCCAAAATCAGCAGATAAAATCGAAGGCGCAATTTTTATTGATTTAATCACAATTTAAAATTAATAAATTCGTGGTTCGTTATGTGTTATAAGTAATGAGTAATTTGTAAAGAGTAAAAAATAATTAGTAATGCGCCTGCCTGAATCAAAGTTATGCGAAATATATTTTTTTAAAAACCTACTTTTCTTCCCCAATTACCAATTACTAATTACCAATTACTAATTACTAATCCCCAATTACCAATTCCTCCTCTTCCTCCTCAATAACATCTTCTTTTCCCTGCTCAACTGTTTCGTTTACTTCATTATCAATAATCTTTAATTTAATATTCGCTTCTCCGGTATAAAAAAGCTTATCGGTAATCTTCACTTTTAATTCAATTTCCTGTCCCGGCTGAAAATCTTTTCTTACAAATATTTCTGTATCATAAGGTTCTTCTGTTTCTGTTCTTACTAAAATATCATTAACAAAATATTCCACTTTTTCAACTCCAAATTTTACTTCATATTCAATATCAATAGGCAAAGTTTCGCCAGCAGAGATCAAACTATAAGCTTCTGGACTTACAATATATAAAGTAGGAGCTTGTTTATAATTAAGTTCGTTATGTAAATTACACGTTTCACTAGAAATAAAATCTTCCCGCGAAGATGCCCAATCCTGCACTCCGACCTCCCATCTCCAATATTCTGGAAATAAAGTATGATAACTACGCACAATTTTTTCTTCAACCACTTCTTTTGGACAAAATTCCGTAGCTAATTTTTTACTAAAAGTATCATATTTAACAATTTGAAAAGTATCAGGATCTTCAATTACTGAAGGAAGAGCAAAACTGGCAAATTTTTCAGTCTTAATCATATCTGGAGGGGTATTTTCACTTGGAAGAAGACCAGTTGCCATACTGATTTGAATTTCAGTAATACCAGCTGGTTTAACAAAATTTTCAACCGCTTGTCCTTCTAAAGCTTTATCCATGAAACTTTTCCAAATAGGCGCTGACGTATTATAACCATCAGCCGCTCCTGATAAGGCGGAACCATCAGCATTACCTACCCAAACACCAGTAATAAGGCTTGGAGTGTATCCAATTGCCAATAAATCTTTTGGTAATCTAATTTCAGAATTATTGGGATCGCGTTTCGTGCTTGTACCAGTTTTCGCGGCATTAGGCCTACCATCCAAAGTCAATCTCGCTCCTAATCTCACACTTGGATCAGCCAAAATATCGGTAATTAAATAAGCAATTTGCGGATCCAGTATTTGTTCGCCTTTATGAACAGTTGTCTGCTCCAAAATTTCACCGTCAGCATTTTCTATTCTAGAAATACCATAAGGCTCCATATGCACGCCTTGATTAGCAAAAACACTATAAGCCTCAATAAAACTCATAAATTTAATACCTGTTGGTCCAAGCGCCAAAGCTGAACCATGCTCTGTATCAGGTTCTTGATATTCCATGCCCAGATTTTGAGTGAAAGGCAGGATTTCAGCTTGTTCACCACTCAAAAAATAAGCTTTGATCGCTGGAATGTTTCTTGATTGTCCAAGCGCTTTTCGAATAGAAATCGGTCCCATAAAAGTTCCATCGTAATTTTTTGGATATTTTCCATCTCCAAAATCGGTTTTCACATCATAAATAACTGTCGCTGGCGTAAGCCCATGATTAAGAAATCCATTCGCGTAAACAAAAGGTTTAAAAGAAGATCCTGTCGGGATATAACTTAAAACCATATTAACTTTTCCATCTATTTCATCATTAAAGAAATCAGCTGATCCAATCATAGCCAATATTTCGCCTGTCTTTGGATTCAAACTTAAAAGCGCGGCATTATTAGCGTTATAATTTTTTAAATTAAATTCTTGTTTTTCTTTAACAATTCTTTCAGCTTCTTCCTGAAAACCTAAATCTAAAGTCGTATAAATTCTAAGTCCGCCTTTTTCCAAAATATCTTTTCCGTATTTTGTTTCCACCTGCTCCCTTATCCAAAGAACAAAATGAGGCGCTTTTATTTCTTCACGAAACGTTTCAAATTGTATTGCTTGAATTTCTTGTAAAGTTTTTTCTTTATCAACAGACGTAATATATCCTAAATCAGTCATTCTTTTTAAAATTGAATCAACTCTACCTGATAAATACATGCTATATTTACACTCCGCATCCAAACAAGTCTCTTTCCCAATAAGCCCACTCCAAAATTCATTATCTTGCAAATCAACATGTTGTTTAATATTTCTTGATAAAATTTCTTCTTCCGTAAAGAGATGATCAAGTTTGGTATATTTATGATCCCCATAAGGAGAATAATAACTTGGTGCTTGCGGTAAAGCCGCTAAAATAATACTCTGCGCTAAATCTAAATCCTTAGCGTCTTTGCCGAAATATGTTCTAGCCGCTTCTTGCACTCCATAAGCATTATGTCCATAAGGTATGCGATTAAAATATAGCTGTAGAATCTCATCTTTTGTTTTAAATTGTTCCAATTTCAAAGCCATCAGAATTTCTTTCATTTTACGGGAATATTTTCTTTCTGATGATAAAAAAGTATTTTTAATATATTGCTGGGTAATAGTTGATCCGCCTCTATTGTTTTGAAAAGTTAATTCCGCCCAAATCGCTCTTATTATCGCTGGCACATCAACACCAAAATGATCATAAAATTGATCATCTTCAATAGAAATTGTTGCATCAATAAGGCTTTGCGGGATTTCTTCAAAATCGATAATGGTACGTTTTTCTTCGCCATAAATATTATATAAAACTGAACCATCTCTAGCCAAAATCTGACTTGATTGAGAGGCCGCATATCTTTCCAAATCATCAACTTTCGGAAGGATAATTACCAGCACCAAAACCCAAATAAATAAAGCTACCGAAATTGTTAAAAACACGGCCAGCAAACTTAAAAACCCATAAATAAAAATTTTCAGAAAAACCGGTTTATTTTTATATTTTGCTAAAGTTTTTCTAAGATGACGAAGTTTGGTAAAATCAGAAAATTGCATTGAGAAAAAAATAAATTTTAAGACTAAAAAATAATAATCTAAAAAGAATTAAAAAGAATTTTTTTCACTTGACAATGATTTAAATTTAGTTTAAAATTTCTTTTTCAAAAAACGAAATTCTTTAAAATTTTATTAAATGAGTTTGCCGAAAAATTACCTAAAAGGAGAATATCAAAAACTACAACAAGACTTTGAAGATAATGAAAAGCAAGCCACAGAGACAGAAGGTAATAATCATTTTACAGAAACGATTATAAATATAAGAAAGCAGTGTGCTGGATTTTTAAATTTTTGTGAAAACCTTTTTGCTGATGAAGCCACTGATGATCCGGAAAATGGAGAGATTATAGATGAAGTGATACGACATATTAAAAGAAATGTAGAAGCAATAATGCAATACAAAACCCTACAGGCAAAAGGATTCCCCGAATTAAAAGTCTCGCCTTTTGTTGTTCCTGTAGAGCTTGAACTTTTGACCGAAGATGCGGATCCTGAGCGTATTAGTAATATCAAAAATAATATAGCAAATATAGAAAACTTTGCTGGTAATAATGCTTGTCGTTTAGAACTTCTTAGCTATGAAGAATTAGAAGCTTTGTCAAAAAGGGTACGGGATTTTGAACAAAAAATTCCATCTGAATCATTGGAAAGAAAGAAATTCTGGGTAGATTATGTTGTTGATGATGCTATTGCTTTAAAAGGAAAGCAGGAATTAGAAATGAACACTAAAGCTAAAAGGGCAATTAAACATATTGAAGATACTCATAATGAACGAGGTCAAATATCTGTTAGTGAAACAACTTTAAATATAATAATCAGTTTAATATTTGATAATGTTTTACCAAAAATAATTCGCCAATTTTTACAATCTAATTTCTCTCGATCTTTCGCTGTAGCTGCAGGGTCGAAGGAATCGTCTGAAATAGCAGGAGAGACAAACGACTCATACGCCAAAAAATTGGCATTAGCAAAAATGACAATTGAAGTCCTACGTCCAAGACAAATGGCAGAAGTGCAAATTGTACATGAAAATGTCAAACAAATAATAAATTTTAACAAAACTCATAATATTACTACTAATAAATCCAAACCGTTAATTTATTTAAAAAATCTCTTTCAACGTTTTACGAACATCAATCAGATTCTTTTAGAACTGCCTAAAATTCGTGACGAAATAACTTATTATCTTCAAATTCTCGCAGAAGCTGAATTAGAAGAAAAATCAACAGACAAAATTAATTATACTCAATTATTATGGACTGATCTTAGCAGGCAAGGGTATGAAGAAAGAGTATCTTCATATTTATACGCATTAATAAAAAGAAAAGATCTCCCTGACAAGAAAACACCAACTTCAGCACAAGTTCAAAGCTTTTTTGAAGAAGCGGTTGAACAAGGTGAATTATCTATGACCATTCCTAGCAAAGGACAACATAAAAAAAGCTTTGAAAAAGCGAAAAAATTAATTGAAGAAGCTTTTGCGAAAATCAATAACATCAAAATTCCTACTGATTTAACTTAACCAATTTTAGTTGCATCAGGCATGCCTGATTATCTACAACGCCATTATTCATTTCCCCCTTATTACCCCCGAAATCCCCTCCAAATTTTCAAAAATCCTTCCCTGCACCTCAGCCATTTCCGCATCGGTTAAAGTCCTATCTTCTGCTTGAAGCGAAATTTTAAAAGCTAAAGCTTTTTTATCTTTACCAAGTTTTTCTTCATCTTCAAAAATATCAAAAAGCTCAATTTTTTGTATTAAATTATTATTAGCTTTTTTAATTTCTTTATTGATTTCTTCCACAGTTTTCTTTTTATCAATAACTACAGAAATATCAATATTGAGTCCAGGAAATTTTGGCATTGATTTATATTTTGACAAAATTTTTCCAATTTTTACTAATTCATTCAAATTAAGCTCAAAAACTCCAATTTTACCTTCAAGATCAAAATTTTTCTTTACAATCGGATTTAATTCATAAATAAAACCTAAAATTTTTCCTTGAATAAAAATTTCCGCACATTTTTTGGGATGAGCATATTTTGGCGGAGTCAAAGATTCTCTAATTTGGAATTTACCAACTTGGAATTGATTCAAAAAACTTTCAACCGCACCCCGCAATTCATAAAATATTTCTTTTTTATAATTTTTTTCCGTATTAGAAATAAGAGCGCAAATTTTCTTTTCCTCCAAAGGCATAAAATTATCTATTTCTAAATATGTTCTACCGATTTCAAAGATTTTAAACTTGGCAAAATTTTTCTGATTTTGATGAACAGATTTAAGTAAATTAGGAATCAAATTTATTCGCAAATGTGTTTGATCCAAAGATAAATAATTATCAACTTTTAAATGATCTTTTTCAGACAAAAGTGCGTTTTTTAAATCATTCTCGCTATAAAATGAATAATTTAAAACTTCATTAAATCCAAGCCCAGATAAAATTTTTCTGGCTTCATGTTTCTTAACCCTCTCCTGATTTGTTTCTGGAGTTAAAATTGGGAAATGAGGCAATTCAGGCCTAATATTTTCATATCCATAAATACGCGCAATCTCCTCTACAATATCATCTTCAATACCAACATCTTTTGTAGATCTGAAACAAGGAACTTTCACTTTCAATCCATCCTTTGTTTTTGAACATTCAAATTCTAAAGCGGTCAGGATCGCAATCATTTTCTTTTCCGGAATTTGAACTCCTATTTTTGAACAAATTTTCTTTGGATTAACCTCAATTTCGATCTTGCCCGGATCCCATAATTTTAAATTAGTTTGCGGGCCAGCTATTTTTGCTTGCGGGCAAATTTGTAAAAGCAATTCGCAAGCTCTAGCAACAGCAATCGGACAAGTATCTGGATGTAAACTTTTTTCAAACCTTTGCGAACTCTCAGAACGCAAACCAATTCTTTGTGAAGCATGACGAACTAAAGTCGGATCCCAACATCCAGCTTCAAAAATTACTTCAATAGTATTTTCTTGAATTTCAGAGTTAGCGCCTCCCATAATTCCAATAATAAGCAGAGGCTCTTTTTTATTACTCATCACAATATCTTCTTTAGAAAGTTTTCTCTGTTTGTGATCAATAGTCTCCAAAATTTCTCCATCTTTTGCGGGCCGAATTATCAAATTATCTCCAGTTAATTTCCGATCATAAGCGTGCATAGGCTGGCCGAGCTCGACCATCACATAATTAGTAATATCAACCACATTATTAATCGGACGGATTCCAACTGACATAAGTTTTGATTTCAGAAATTGCGGTGATTCCTCAATTTTCACATTTTCCATAATTGCAAAACTCGAACCTCTGACCATTTCTTTTGCCTCAATTTTAAAATCAACTTCTGCACCTAATTTTGGAAAAGTAACTTTTGGCGCAAAAGGTTTTAATTTTTTATTTAAAATCACTGAAAGCTCGCGAGCAAATCCATAATGCCCCCAAAGATCAGGACGATGAGTGAGAGACTTATTATCAACTTCAATCACGCTTTGCATCATATCCAAAAGTTCTGCTACCGGTTTACCAAGTAGTGTATTGGCTGGAAATCTTGTTATTCCTTCAGAAGTATTATTTTCTATTGAAAGCTCATTATCTCCGCAAAGCATACCTTCAGATTTAATTCCTTGAAATTCAGTAACTTTTATTTGACCACCTGGCAAAGATGCACCTGGCAAAGCTACCGGAATGATATCCCCAACCTTCATCGCATAAACTGAACCATAAACTATTTGAACTTTTTTCCAACCAATATCAAAAATTCCTTTATGAAGTTTATCAGAACCTTCAATTTTCTCGCCTTCAATCATTTTGCCAGCAACAACGCCTTCGAGATATTTACCTTTATATTCACACCCTTCAATTTCAGCTGTATGCATTGTAAAAAGATTCTGTAATTCCTTAGAAGAATAACCTTCACCCAAAGCTTCCAAAAAAGATGTTCCAGCTTTCATTTTCGTATCAAGAATCATAATTTCCTTAGCATGTTTATCAGTTTTAAATCTAAGTTCATCAGCTCCAGCAATCATTCCATTACTTTCAATACCTCTCATTTTTACTGCTTTTACCTCTATTCCATTTGGAAGGATTGTTCCAGGTTTAATAAACGGCGCTTTAGCTCCAATTTTCAAATTAGTTCCAGCACAAACGACCTGATTTAACTCTTTTTCTCCAATATCAATTTTCACAATTTTCAAAGCTTCTGCGTCAGGATGATTTGTAATTTCCTTAATTTCGCAAATAATTAAATCACGAAGCATCTCCTTCTCAATAAGCTCAAAATCAACAAATTCTCGAAGCCAATTCAAAGAAATTTTCACTACCTAAATTTTAGATTATAAATTATAAAAACCAAAAGAATTTTATATAAAAAAACAGGAAAAGTAAATCAACTTGAGGAAAGTTTTTACGAAAAATAGAAGTTGCCATAAAGATAGTAAGTTTAAGACATATGACATTTCCATTATATATTTACGTTGATGGAGACTATTGTAATTGGATTTGTTTTGATGAGCGCAAAAAAAGGAATCAAAAGAATAAATTGTGCGAGCCAAAACTTATTATTCTGTTTGAGGGAGGGGTAAGAGAGAAATTAAAGGGGTGAATTGCCCCGACCGAAAACATTTTGTTCTTTTAAGCGTACGCCAGGCTTCTCGCATTTTGATAATGTTCATAAACAAAATTGTAAACCTCTAATCCTTTGAGCTCACATTCTTTTTCTGTATATGTTAGCTCTGGCAATTTCTTGAATAATAAATCTAATATGCCAACCTTCACTTCAGCCCGATTTGTCTCAAAATCTCGCCAGTGTGGAACTAATAGTGGTTTGAGATTTGTTAATAATTCATGAGTTGCGTTTTTAATGCTAGATACTTCATCTGGATTTAGATTTTCTTTAACGAGTAGATCAAAGATTGCTAATTCGTCTTCGCTCAAATTTTCCTTTACCGCTCGTTGTTCTTCCTCGTCCAAATCTTTTGCAAGAGCAACAAGATCATCAAAGAGTTGATCAACATCGTGAGCGCCACTGTTGTATTCCTTCAAAAGTGACATAAGCCTTTCCATAAATTTTGCGCGCTTCTTGTTTCTCTTTACCATTTCTACAATCTTTTGTTCAAGCTCTGCTGACATCGCTTCAACTTGTAAATTTTTGTTATCAAGACCTGCAAAAAATGCTTGTAATGCATCAGCATCAAGTGCACTTAAATCTTTTATTTTTTTGTGGGCAGATATAACATATTCTCCAGTTTGGATTGATTTGTTTAGCAGATCCTCCAAATCCTTTTTAACCTGTGAAACATCAACGCTTTGTGAGCCTACATCACGAATCCGCGAAGCAAGTACCCGAACGGCTGTAACCTCTTGGTAATAATCTTCTGCGTCTGGATCAGGCAACACTGAGCGGTATGCACTGCGTAAATCACTAGCTAGGTTTAAAAACTTCTTTTTCTTTTCCTGATTTCCAATAATTGTATTAGCATATTTTTCTAACAATAACAGTTTTTGTTCACCCGGTGCTAACAATAATGGCTCAAGCTCAATCTGTTCAGCGCTCAAAAATTCTTTAACGGTATGTAGTGTTTTTTTCAGGTCATTTAATAGCTCATCCTTACTTTTGATTATCTCATCCTCATCAAGTCCGTTGGCTGCATACAAAGCTAAAGCACGTTCAATGTTTTTGAATACACCAATATAATCTACAATAAGTCCGTTCTTTTTGCCTTCATCTGCTACGCGATTGGCACGCGCAATGGTTTGCATTAACGTATGATTTTTTAACGGTTTATCAAGATATAAAGTTGATAGATTAGGAACATCAAAACCAGTAATCCACATAGCACAAACAAATACTATTCGTAAATTGCTATCAGCTTTTTTGAATTCTTCTTCCAAATCTTCGTGCATTATTCTTTCGCGAATTGGTTTAACATCAATTTCATATTCTTCCATGTCGGCAATTTCATTTTGATTACCGCCTAAACTCACCATTACAGCCATCTCGACGTTTTCATGTTGTTCTAATTTTGCCAAAATTTTTTCTTGCTCTCGTTCGTCTTTTGTACGCGAAAGATCCATGCGTAATTTGGCAATGTAACGATCCCATTCCTTTTTCACTTTGTCATACATACGAAAAGTCGTCTTTTTATCGAGTGATACCACCATTGCTTTTCCGTTGTATCCTCTGCCAACATAATGCTCTACAATATCTCGAGCGATAGTGTTTAAGCGGTCTTCGCGTGTAATAATTTCATAAAAAGTTGAAAATTCTTTTTCTATCTTTTCTTCTTCGTCTTCATCGAGATCGTATCTATCCATGAGTTGCCCCATTTGTTCTTCAAGATTTTCATTAACATTTTTTAGTCGCGGAACTCGATTTTCATAATATAATGGCACTGTTGCGCCATCTG
>MFXJ01000031.1:10510-10819 GCA_001787465.1 Candidatus Peregrinibacteria bacterium RIFOXYB2_FULL_32_7
GGCAAAGATTTACGCATATTGAGAGCCATGCGGTCATATTGTGTGCGGTGTGCTTCGTCAGTCATCACGATAATGTCTTCACGTTCAGATATGGCACCCGAAATATCCTGAAATTTTTGAATTGTGGTAAATATTTGACGATGATCTTGTGCCAACAACTCTTTAAGATGTGCAATACTGTCTGCATGCACTTCTGATTCGTGGATAACACCAACATTTACAAAATTTTTGTATGCCTGAGTATCAAGTTGTGTTCTGTCTGTGACAATCACGAATGTGAAATTCCCCGTGAGTTTTCGGAGAGTTTTT
>MFXJ01000031.1:10870-15235 GCA_001787465.1 Candidatus Peregrinibacteria bacterium RIFOXYB2_FULL_32_7
CAAGCAGGCGTGTTTTATCACAAATCCCGGAAAGTATTGTAGGCAAATCAGTTTTTGGCTTTTCATCTTCGCTTGCCGACTTTTTCCATTCATTAAAAAATTCATAAGGCGCGGTAAGAGAGCCAAATTTATTTTCAATACCATTACTGATAATGATTCCCAGGTTATACCAAAAGAGTTTGGGAATTGTGTCTTTGTAGTCGCGAATATTATCGCGATGGGCATCTACGAGGCTTTTGTGTGAGGCTTTGAGTTCTAACAAAATTAAAGGAATGCCATTTACATAAAGAATTACATCGGGTCTACGTGTGTACATTTCGCCAACAATCCAAAGTTGAGATACCGCCAAGAAATTATTAGTTTCCGGTTTTTCAAAATCAAAAAATTGAACTCGCTCTATATCTGTATCACCATTTTCTTTGGTAATATGTACATTTACCCCATTTTGCAAAAGTTTGTATATTTCCTGATTGGCTTTTACTAAATTAAGATTTGATCTGTCACGTGTGATAACTTCGATTGCTTGCTCAAGGGCATCTTTTGGCAATGTCGGGTTGATTTTCTGAAGAGCAGATAGCAAATATTTTTTCAGCACCACTTCACCACGATGTGTGCGACCTAGCTTGGCATCTTCAACATCAGAATAAGCATTGATATGGCATGTCGGATCAGCCCATATTTCTTTGATGAGTTTAATGACGGTTTGCTCAATGAGATTGTCTTCGGAGAAGGGGTTCATATTATGTTTGAGTAGTTTGTTGTTTAGGTTGCTGAATTTGCTGTGGATTGTTGATTATCAAAGCATTTACCCCGCTTGTAGATTCCAAATAAGGCTTATCAAGTAAATCTGTTACAAGTCCAATTTTTTTAGAATCAGTGGCATCTATTACGTATCCACTTTCAATTTTCTTTTTGAGCGTAGTCTTCTTCTGTTTTGTTGTATCAGAGATAACTTTCACATAATCATCAGTAATTCTCTTATTTAAATCAGCGATTTCCTGTAATTTTGCGCCAGAAAATTGACCTTGAATAGTAGTCATTGCTCCGTGAAGTGTAAAACGTGATGTTTGCATAGCTAGTCGTACATCACCTGCGCAAAATATCAATGCGGCAGCACTATCAACATTACCAATATTGATAGTGGTCTTTTTAACATTCATTTGTCTAAGAAAATTATATGCAAGTAAGCCGTGATCTGAAGATCCACCATTACTTGCAATTTGGATGATGAGCTCCTCTACTTTTTGCTTTTGATTTTCTGCTGCAAATATCTTTTGTGTAATAAAAGTTATCATCTGATTAACAGATATTTCGCTAACATCTCCAAAAAAATTTACAAGTATTTTCATATTGTTATTTTAATAATTTACGTCCAGTGACCAACTGAGGAATTAAAAGGTCTCGAGTTTTGGAAAGATTATTATTTTGTTTTTGAAGAGAAAGAATTTCATCAAAAACTAATTCGATTTTATTATTGTATAGTTCTAAAACATCTTTTGTTGGCTTCAAAATTTCAATATTTTTCACAGTATTTTGACTAATATTTGGTTGAGCAGCACCAAAAGCTAAGCTAATAATTTTCTTTAAACTATTTTTCAAGAACTGAAAAATGTAATAACTCGAATATTCTTTTTCTTTTAATAATAAGGCACAACAGGCTTGGTTTGTCGTTGCCTCATTGCTTAATATACCTAATTTACCAATTGTTGCACCATACATTGCAATTAAAACTGTATTTTTAGGAAACATTTTTGCTGAAGATTTTTTAACAGCAAGTTCTGTTATTTTTTCTTCTGTATCCAAAATATAGTTATCGTTTAATTCTTTTGTTTTAACCCAAGGAATAGTGCCATTTAAATAAAATTCAATTTCATTTCTACGACTTGGTGTCCCGCCTGAAGATGTTTCGTATAAATCATCAATTTTTACTACCTCCCACCCCTCCGGCACCACCCCATACTCCGTGCCACTCTCAATCATTTTCACTTTTTCATGTTTCGGAAATTTGAACTTCACAAACCACTCTGTGTAAAGCAGTTGTGCCATTTCTTCCAGTGCCTTGATGCGCTTTTCGTTGTTTTCAATAAGGTCGTCGTAAGCAGAGAGAACAGAGGCGATGCGAGTTTGGGTTGGGAGATCGGGAAGCTCAATTTGCAAACCATAAAGTAAATTTATTGTGTACGCTTTTTGCGATGATCCAATGGTGCATTTATTTAATTCTGATTTACCCTGTGGTGAAAGTAGCCAATAGTAAAGCCATCTGCTATTTATCATATCAAAATTTCTGAACCATGTTAGATTTCCATCTTTAAAATAAAATTCCTCATTCTCTTTTACCAAATATGGATTCCCAATAGTGCCGACTGATGTAAGAAGTAAATCGCCACATTGTGGCACACCGTATTTTGATTTTATTTCTTCAAACTTATCCTTTGATATATATATCATGTCGCCAACCTCGGCTGAGCTTCTTTGTTTTTCGCTAATCTCTTTACCCCGATAAAAAGGAACACCTTCTGAAAGATATTCATCAGCAAAAATTCTCTTACTAGAAGTGATTTCACAATGATCTTTGATTTTTACTTTTTTTAAATTTACCATATTTATTTTTTTAATTTTTTAACAGTTTTCGGCAATTTCTTCCCCTCAGACTTCAGCTTCCGTTCCAACTTCTTCATATCTTCCGCGCGTGGCAAAGCCTCTGGGCGAATGCCGCTTTTGGTCAAAGTCTCACGCACATTTTTATTATTTTTCACATGCTCATCAGTGATTGTCATTTCACCGCTAAGATTTCTGTCTTGCTTCAAATTATGATTCGTAATTTCACTTGCCAAATCTTTGGCTTTGATAGTTACTGCTGGCAAAAAGTCAGCAAGAGGACGGTTTTCAGGTATGCCTAATTTTACTTTCATATCACCTGTAGTATACCCGCCAAACAACGCTTTATCACCTTTACTACGAATACGACCAAAGCCTTGATTATCCACTCCACGTTCAAAAATTATTCCCGAAAGCTCTTTTTCAGTCGTAGATAATTTTTCTCTAGCGGAAATCCGCTCTAGTTCTGCTATTCTTTGTTCTACAATTTCCTGCTTTCTTGTTTGTACTGCAAAATAAGTTTGCGCAAAGGCAATTTCATCTTTTCTAGGATCGCCATTTTGAGCGATTAGATAACAGGCGTAGCGTGTGAGCTTAATATCCGAAATTGATTTATTTGCTTCCTTAGGCATCGGGATCGTTTTCGTGACGTCACGAAAATGATCTAAAACCTTTTGTTTAGCAGTTTCACAAGAAATTTTCGCTTTCAAAATCGCATTTTCAAAATTTTCCCAGCGATTGTATCCCAATAAATGCTGTAAATCCCGCGCATACCAAAATTCTGTTTCATCTTGATTATGAGCATAATCTTCAAAATTTTTATGTAGTTTTGTGATTATATTTTTTTCCATATTTTTGGCTTATTAAAAATTACAAAATACTTTTCCAATCCTCTTGGATTTTCTTTTCCATCTGGTGCGCTTCGCTGGTCAAAGTGGTAAATTCACTCATCAATTCCTTCATTCGCGCGTCAAAATCAATATCACTCATTTCTTTTTCCACAATCTCCACATAGCGCCCTGGATTAAGTGAGTAGTCGTTGGTTTTGATTTCATCAAGTGTAGCCACTTTGCATCTGCCTTTTATATCTTCATATTTTCCTTCGCCTTCCTTGCCCGCCGTAGCCTTGGCGAAGGAGGGTTCCTCTCTATATCTACGTACAATAGAAGCAATCTCCTGAATTTGCTGATCTGTCCATTCGCTATGGGCGCGGTCAATTGGGGTGAAAATATCTTGCGCATTAATAAAGAGAACTTTATTTTGCCTTTCTGTTCCATTTTTTCTTTTGTCAAAAAACCAAAGGGTGCAAGAAAGTGTTGCATTCATGAACATATTAGTTCCGACAGAAACGATCACATCCACCATTCCAGCATCAACCATCTTTTTACGGATTTCCTTTTCTTTGTTACCTGCATCACTGGCAGAATTTGCCATAACAAAGCTTGCGCGACCTTGTGGACTTAGAGCACTGGCAAACATTTGCATCCATAGATAGTTCGCGTTTGATATTTCGCCTTTACCTGTTATCGGCAATCCAAGATAATATCGTGGATCACCTTTGATTTTTTGCGGATCAATAACAATCTGTTTATTCTTATCTTTGCCTTTTACATTAAACGGTGGATTTGCTAGTACAAAATCAAATCTGCCAACACTATTGTGATCATCAGTATAGAATGAGTTTACTTCAGAAATTTTTCCAGACAATCCGTGAATCGCGAGGTTCATTTTTGCTGTACGAATATTGCTACTTCCTTTTTCTTGTCC
>MFXJ01000031.1:15262-19417 GCA_001787465.1 Candidatus Peregrinibacteria bacterium RIFOXYB2_FULL_32_7
TGCGGTTTTTGAATGCGCTTTTACAAAGTTTGCCGATTGCACAAACATTCCACCGCTACCACAGGCTGGATCAAGAATTTTGCCATGATAGGGTTCAATAATTTCCACAAGGAGCTTAACGATTGATTGAGGCGTAAAAAACTCTCCACCTTTTGCACCCTCTGAACGAGCAAATTCACCCAAAAAGTATTCATAAATTTCTCCAAATGCGTCACCTTCAATGTTATCAGGGATTTGATTGAAATTCTTGAGTAGCGTTATGAGTATCTTACTGTTTTCGCCAGGAGTTTTGTGAAGCGAGGTATAATCTTGTGGTAATACACCTGCGAGGTCAGTGTTTTTTGCTTCGATTTCTTTCATTGCATCATTTATAGCCTTACCAATATTTGCACTTTCCGGCAGGTTCATGAGGTAAGTGTAGCTTGCAATTTCAGGCAAAAATAAAACACCTTTTGCTTTATAGTTGTCAGGGGTAATAGGTGCTTGTCTTCCTTGTGCTTTGCCTCGTTCGGCTTCCAACTCTTCTTTTGCTTGTTTGAAACGTACGTCAGCAAATTTCAAAAAAATGAGACCTAAAATTGGCTCAGATATTTCATTGAGTTTCATGCTCCCATTAGCACGTAATTGTACCGCCGCCGACCAAAGTCTTTCGTGCAGTTGTTTTCTATTAGTTTTTGTCATAGTTTGCCTTAATTTAAGTATTTGTATTATATTCGTTTTCCCCTTATAAATAAATCGTTTTCGTAGCGATAGCGGAAAAAACACCTTATACCCCTTCTAATTAATAAAAAAAATCAAATTCTTTTTTAGAGCTGGGCGATAGCCCAAAAGTAAAACATGCATTTCAAACAATTCGTTTTTATCCGAACTCTTCATAAATTAATATTATTTATTAATCTATTCTACGAAATTATTTATTTTTAAAACTCATTATCACCTCCTCCATCGATACCAAATCGTCACTCCAACAATAATGATTGCGAATAACGAATTTAATGAATTTAAAAAAATAAAAACTTTATCCAAAATACTAATTGAATAGATAAGTAGCAAAATATCTCCAAGAACCCAAATTAACCAGGCAAATAAACTCACGCCAGTTGAATCTTTTTTCTTAAATAAATGTATTATTTGAGGAAGATGCCCAAAAGCAACAATACAAGATCCACCAAAACCAATGATTTCGTAAATGATTTGAGGCATTTTTGTAAATCAAAAATTAATTATAATTATTAAATTAAACTTTTTAAATATTGCACCGCCGGTGTTACCAAAATCCCTTCTTGAGATAAATATTTACTATCTCCAATAGCGCTAATTTGTATGCATGAACAATCTGGAAATTTTTGCTGAAAATACTTTAATGATTTAGATATTTCTTTATTTTTCCATTTACACTCAATAGCTTGAATAGGTTTATCTTTATTGCAAATTACAAAATCTACTTCTCGACCATCGGTATCTCGAAAATATCGCAATTCTAAATTTTTTCCCTCTGTATCATGTTTAAAATGCACCCATTTAAGAAGATGACAAGCTACCATATTCTCAAATCGAAGAGATATTTCTTCTATAAGCGTCCAGTCGAAATGATAATGTTTTTGTTCTTTTTTAACAGCTCTAATTTGTGGCGACCCAAAAGGCGATAAACGAAATATAGAATAAAGCCTTTCTAAAATACTCAGCCAGTTATTTATAGTTTTATGACTTACTTGCAAATCTTCTCTAATCGCATTAATTGAAAGTGGCGATCCTACAAGTTGAGGTAACCTAATTGCTAACAATTCAATATTTCCCAAATCCTGCACCTGTTCCAAACTCCTTAAATCTTCTTCGATAAGCCTACTTCGATATTCATTAGACCATCTCAATGATTCTATTTTAGATGATGAAAAAAATGGTTCTGGAAATCCTCCTAATTCTAATAATTTTAATAGATCTTTTTCTGTATTTATTTTTAATTCAGCAATAGATAGCGGATGCATTCGAAGATAATGATAACGTCCTTGCAAGCTATCTCCTCCAAATCGATAATAATCTAAACGAGCACTACCTGTAACCAATATTTTCTTTTCCTCATGATACTGATCATATAAACCTTTTAACAAATTTCGCCAGGATTTGTATTTATGTATTTCATCTAATATTAAAATCTTAGTAAGAGGCCATTGTCTTTTAAGAATTTTATCTCTATCTTGTTCAATATCCCAGTTTAAATATCCAATTTTATTTTTTCCCAAAAATTCCTTAACTAAAGTAGTTTTACCAACTTGTCTTGGCCCACCCAAAAAAACCATTTTTTTACTCAAATCTTTTTTAACTTGATCATATAAATATCTTTTGAATTTTCTCATTTAAAAATTTTAAAAATTCACATCTCTAATTATATCTCTATTTTCACCCCCTGTCAAAATTACTCATGAGTAATTTTGACACCTATCTAAATTACTCACGCATTTTTTCTTCTTTATCCTTCTTGTCCGCCGTAGCTTCAGCAAAGGAGGATATCCTTTATCCTCTCTATCAAAACTGCTCTACAAACCTTAAATCCCCTCCATTCAAAACTCTAATATCATCAATTCCATACCTCATCATAATTAATCGAGTCAAACCAAAACCAAAAGCCCAGCCTTGATAAACATTTGGATCAATTCCTCCCGCTTTTAAAACATTTGGATGAACCATTCCAGCACCCATAAACTCAAGCCAACCCGCGTGTTTACAAGTCTTGCATCCAACTCCACCGCAAATTGTACAGGACATATCAAGTTCCAATCCTGGTTCCACAAACGGGAAATAACCAGGTCGAAAACGAACTTTAACTTCTTTTTCAAAAAGCTTACTCAAAAATTCCGCCATTACTCCCTTTAAATGCGCTAAAGAAATTTCTTTATCTATCATTAAACCTTCAACTTGATCAAAAGTATGTTCATGGCAAGCATCAAGCGCTTCATTACGGAAAACTCTACCTGGAACAATAATCTTCAAAGGCGCTCCGTATTTCAACATTGTCCTAACTTGCACTGGAGAAGTATGTGTTCTTAAAACTAATTTTCCAAGCTTTACGTCAGGTTTTTTATCCAAAAAGAAGGTATCTTGCATATCACGAGCTGGATGAGTAGCTGGGATGTTCAAATCATCAAAATTATATTTTTCGCACTCCACCTCAGGTCCGTCAGCCACCATAAATCCCATGCCATGAAAAATATTTTCAACTTCATGTTGAGTTTTGGTTAAAGGATGCAAATGCCCATATTCATATTTTTCACCTGAAGCCGTTAAATCAATCCATTCTTCATTTAAAGATTTAGCAATTTCTAAATTCTCGATTTCTTTATTCTTATCTGCAAAAGCTTTTTCAAGCTCAACTTTAATTTCATTGGAAAGTTTACCAATAATAGGCTTACTTTCGGCAGGCAAATCTTTGACACCATGAAGGATTTCAGTCAATTTTCCTTTTTTACCTAAATAAGCCACAGCAACTTCTTTCAATGTTTTTAAATCCTTAGCAGAAAAAATTTCTTTAAGAGCAGTTTTTTGCAAATTTTGTAATTTTTCTTTCATTTATTTAAGAAAAAAATTTCTGTATAAAAATTAGCGGAAATCTCAAAATATCGCAAGATACAGATCGTTTTTTAAAAAACCCTCTTGTAAAAACCCTCTTAAATCGGTAAATTGCTTTAGCTAAAATATATATCATAAGGAGAGATGGCAGAGCGGTCGAATGCGACGGTCTTGAAAACCGTTAGAGGTGAAAGCTTCTCCTGGGTTCGAATCCCAGTCTCTCCGCCAGCCTTCGCTAAAGCTACGGCTAGGCAAGCCAGCACATATGTTCATTACACTTGAATTTCAACTAGGCAGGTCAACTTCAAAAAATTAAAAAATCATGAAAAATAAACTTATCTTAATTTCGATTTTAATTCTTCTTTTTTGTACAAGTTTAATTTATTACTTTCTTTTCAAAAATTTCGAATCAAAAACAATAAATGAAACTATGGCAATCGAAACAGTAAAAAATAAATTTCCCGAATTAAAAGATTATCCAAGTCATACATTACCATCTATACTAAAAACAAAATGGTTTTCGGTTAAAGCTAGGAAAGAAGGTGCATTTTCGTACCGATAAACTGTTTCAATTCAGGTCTATGATTAGTG
>MFXJ01000032.1:0-147 GCA_001787465.1 Candidatus Peregrinibacteria bacterium RIFOXYB2_FULL_32_7
AAAAAATTTGACTAATCAGAATATTCATATATTATTAAAACCTTTAAAAAAGTTCTTTTTTATTACCTAACTATTTTTTTATGGCAAAAATAATAATAGTCCTGATATGATGTTATGCCACATGCGGCATATAACAGAGAAAGGAGT
>MFXJ01000032.1:209-3198 GCA_001787465.1 Candidatus Peregrinibacteria bacterium RIFOXYB2_FULL_32_7
TTGCTCGGAAAATAATAGAAACAAGAGGGTCTTTATCAGACAAAACTCCACAAACTCCACAAACTAAAGGAAGATCTATGGTAGGAGATTACCAAGTTGATGATACGGAATGGGAAAGGATTTTTGGTAAAAAGACAAACGTGAAGGAAGAGGGGGAATATCTAAATTAAAATTTATCCAACAAAAAGAGCCGTTAACTTGATTAGTCAACGGCTCTTTTCTTTTTCTCAAACCTTGTCTTATTGCTCCGTATTATCCTGAGATGATTGTGGTTCGCCTCCGAACGTACCATATCCATGCATGCCTTTCCCTCCCCTCATACCCATATGACCGACCATTTGTCCCATATGATCTTCCATCAAAATTTTCCAAGCTTCATAATCATCATTTTCTACCGCAGAATCAAGATTTTTCATATATTCAAAACGTTCTTGCAATTTTTCCTCATCAATTTGACGATTTTCTGGCATTTTCTGTTCAATCAAAGACTTCCAGGTCTCGTAATCATCATTTTCCAAAGCCGTATCAATACTTTTCATTTGTTCAAAACGATCTTGTAAAAAAGCTTCTTTATCAATGCCAGACATTTGTCCGGCATTCCCATTGTCATAATCAGCCAAACTTAATGGGATAATAACAGATAGAGAAATTACCGTAGTCAAAATCGCTGACAGAAATAAAGATTTTTGATTTTTCATAACTATATATAAATTAGAAAATAAAAATTAAGAAATAAATTCAAATGGCCATTCACTAACTACTACGCAAAGAAAAAAAATTTCTTTCAATTTTTACAACCTTGACTTTTTCTTAATTTAGTTTTTAATTTAATCTTTAAACTATTTTTTTATGAGGGAGACGTTAAATACTTTAATCGAAAAATATCAAGAATCTCAAGAAGGACAAGAAAGAGCGCAAATTGCAGAACAAATATGGATAAAACTACAAGGATATATACGACGAAATATAAGAAACGCAATTGCTTATCGTGGTCAAGATCTTGATGTTGAAGAAGCTGATTTAGAAAGTTTCATTGCTTTAACTATTTTTGAAAGAATATTAAAAGGAAATTTTACACGCAATCCAGCAACAGCAATAAAACTTCGAATCAAATATGCCCCTATAGATGCTCTACTTGGCAAAACACCTTATTTTTCACATTTTGATTCTAAACGCATGAAAAGATTTTTAGATTGGGATGCTTTATCTGAAGACGAACAAAATGCTTATTTAAGAGAAGCAAATCACACTGCTTACACAATTGATCCCGAAATAATCACGAAAAGAATACAGGAAATACTAGGAGTTCGAAATCAAGAAATATTATTTGACTATTTTGAAGAAGCAACAAACAAAGAATTAGCAGAGAAATACGATATTAGTGAAAAGGAAATGGCAAACTTAATAGCAAGACTAAAATACAAAATCGCAAATGACCCTGAATTATTACAAATCATGGAACAATTAACAGGACGAACATTAATTAAAATAAAAGATATCATCTATCTCAGAATAAAAATTTCGGGATATAAGGAAAAACGGACTGCTAAAAATTTTCTAAGAAATAGTCTCCTTCGTTTTTTAGAAATACCACGATGAATTAATATTTTTTGTTTAAGATGTGCGAATAGCCCATCACAGTGATTAGTTGTGTTTGGGATCTTTAACTTTGGTTGACTTTGGAATGTAAATAGATAAGGTAAATTATTGATAAGAGATCTATAAGCACTACGTAATCTTCTGTGAGTATAATGCCAACGATTTGTTCCATCTTCTATTGTTTTCTCCTGAAGAAAATCACCATATTCAGCGTGCCAAATATACAATGCTCGCTCTAAATCTATTTTATGTATTTTTGTAAGTCCCAGAGCAATTTGTCGTAATTTTTTTGCTGCTTCTGTTTTAGGTTTAGATGGAATATATCGTTTTATAATTTGTATCTGATGGAACTGACAAAGTTGAATTGGCATTTTCGGATATTTTTTAATCAGGAATTGTTTAACACCAGGTCTTCCATCCACAACAAAAGCACTAAATTTGTAGCCCATTTCCTCCAAATGTTGAAAAAAACGTTTATATTCATAAATACTTTCAGAAGCAATTTCCTGCCAATGTAGCACTTTCTTTAAAGTCCTTGCCATTAAAATGCCATATCCTCTGCAAAAGAAAGTGGCATCCAAAATTAATACGCATAATTCATCACATTTAAAAATTTCTCCTGTTGCACCAGCAAATTTATCAAAACCTTTTCGCAATGTTTTATCACTTTTTTCATATTTTTCTGAAAGTTCTGCGTACGTTTGTTTATGTACTGTATAGTCTTTATATGCCTAATGAATCCAAATAAGATTTACATGCTTTTTACTACTGAAATAGCTTCCACAAGCCATACATTTATATTTCTGCCGACCTCTTCGTTTACCATCTTTTTTTACTTTCACTGAACCGCATACACAAGCCTTTTTTTAGACATAAATTCAATCATAAAAAGATAAACTGCATTTAACACATTACACAAGCCAAAACTAAACATAAATAGCAGTCCGTTTTTCCCTATATCCCAAAATTTCTATGCGCCAAAAGTGGCACTTATTTCAATATTCTTAGCGCTTCCATTAACGGCTTCAATATAAAATTGATATTGATTATAAGTAAATTTATTAATGTATCCTTTAATATTTACCTGTTTACCAGCTTTAACTAAATATTTTTTCCATTGGCCATTTTCATCAACAATATAAATATATATGTCGCTTGTTTCAACGCTAACTAACATAGAAACAGCAACTATACTCGGAGTTGTTGATATTTTTACCTCAATAGAGTTAGCATATGATCCTTTTAAACTTTTAATAGAAAGTTTATAACTACCTGACAATCCAGATCCATAACTTAATTTTAAACTTTCTGACTTTCCGCTTGCAAATCCATATCCGCCAGGATTTTCATCAAGTGGAACTTCTTGTTGATCTGCAGTTTCAATAAGATC
>MFXJ01000032.1:3217-4207 GCA_001787465.1 Candidatus Peregrinibacteria bacterium RIFOXYB2_FULL_32_7
GGATTATTGGAAACATCAAATGTTGCTAATTTATTTGTCCATTGAGGAATTTGAGTTATTTGATTATTTGATAAAAAAACGCTACCTAATGAAGTTAAATTTTCTAAATTTTCAATTTCTTTAATTTGATTGGAATTTAACGATAATATATTCAAATTCTTCAGACTATCTAAATTTTCAATTTTTTTTATGCTGTTTTTATCTAAATTTAAAAGTGTCAAAGCCTCAAGATCATCTAAATTCTCAATTTTTCCAATTCCATTATTTTGTTGAAAAGCGAGATGCAAACCAATCAAATTAACTAAAGCCTCAAGATTTTGTATTTTTGTAATTTTATTTCCTGTTAAAACAAGCTCAGTTAAATTTCCCAAAGTATCAAGACCTTCAATTTTTGAAATTTCATTATTAGAAAGATATAAACTCTCTAAATTTACTAAATTTTCTAATCCATCAATGGCTATAATTTTATTATCAGATAGATCTAAAAACCGTAATTTTTGTAAAGAAGACACAAATTTCATATTTTCTAAATCGCTATTATTAATGCGCAATTCAACGACCTGTCCATTTTCAATAGAAATATAATTATCAGCCAAAGGCATATATTCATCTACAAAAACACCAATCGTTTCCACCCCTAAATTCTGATCAGTAATAAATTCTGCTAAAACTGTTCGCTCTTGCTCTTCTAAATTAATTTTTCCGCTTAAAACATCTTCAAATGTAAAAGAGCCACAACCAATTAAAAAAATAGAGATAATGACAACAAGAAAATAAGAAAAATATTTTAACATTTAATAGTAGATTATGTTTTTAAAACACCATCTAAAATAGCACATTTTATAAAAATAAAAAATCTAGATATTTCATATTTCATCTCATCATCTCTCTCATCATCATCGGTGGAGGTAGTAGCCAAGGATCGATTTTTTCCGCCTCAAAATAATTTTCCTCTTTTTTTTCACCCACAGATTTTATTTTTTCTCCTTT
>MFXJ01000032.1:4214-10708 GCA_001787465.1 Candidatus Peregrinibacteria bacterium RIFOXYB2_FULL_32_7
TTAATATAAGGATGGATATCTGCTTTTGATATATTCACTGTCCAGATTTGATTTTTTAAATCTTCTAAAATAATTATTTCCATATTATCTACGGAAATAATTTTACCCGCCAAAAGACCACAATCATCACAAAGCCAAATCTGCTCTCTATTCATCATTCGCCCATAAAAAGGCATGTGTTTTTGAAATCTCTCATCAAATTCGTGCGCCAAACCAAAATTATAAAAAATTGCACCTGAAATCACAACAATTGAAATATTGCCTATCAACATCCAAACAGTTCTATATCTATATCCTTTTTCAGTATGCCTCAAATCTATATGGGCAATAATCGCAAAAAGAATTAAAAAAATTATCCAAAAATAAGGCAAACTAATAAATAAAAAATGTACAAAGTTACTATGTAATTGATCATGCAAAGACCAATCGGTATTCAATAAAAATAATAAAGTCACGGCAAAGGAAAGGGCTCCAAAAAATAAAGAAATAACAAAAACGATCCAAAATAAAACATTTCTAAATACAAAATGCCATTTCGGAACAAGTTTAATATGTTCCTTTTTAATCTTTCTTAAAATTTTACTACTAAATTTATTCATCTTAACTTAAAATTTAAAAATTAAAATTTCACACTTTTGAAGCTTCATTCACATTTACAAATCACAAATTTCTAATTCCATTTCTTTCAGCTATATTTCGAAACTCCTTTTTCCCTCGATTCATCAGCGTTCCCACCGTCCCAATCGGAATTTTCAAAATATCACTAATCTCATTATAATCTTTATCTTCAATATATTTCAAAATCAAAACATATCTGTATTTCGAATCCATTTTAGTAAGAATATTTTTCACTTCCAAAATCAACTCTTTATCATGTAAATCTTTTTTAAAATCAAAACAATTTTGTAGCATATTCTCAAGACCGTTATCTTCAATATTTACTACGTTAAAATTCACTTTATTCTTTCGAAAGAACGAAATGGTTTCATTGTGCGTTATGCGATAAATCCAGCTTGAAAATTTTAAAGCAACATCAAAACTATTCAAATTTTTATAAGCTTTCACAAAAACTTCCTGCAAAATATCCTCAGCATCTTCCTGCTTAATATTGGATAAACGTAAAATATACAAAGTCAATCTCTTTTCATAACGATTTATCAATTCACAAAAAGCCTCTTCTTTGCTCAAAGATAATCTAGCCAGATCCTCATCAGATTGATATTGATAATCGCAAATCATTAATTTTATTTTTTAAAGCAAAAATAATATACCACAAGAAAAATTCTTTTCTCTTTTAAATAATACGCAAATTTAAAAAAATTCTTTCATTCATAATTTCTTTATCATATACGTTCCCTCCAATTCATACCCCAATTTTCGATAATATTCCCGAACTCCAATTCCGCTAATTACGGCAATTTTTTTAAAACCTGCTTTTTTAGCGATTTCTTCTGCTTTACTCATCAACTGTGATCCAAAACCAAGATGTTGGGAGGCTTTCTCTTTTTTTTCCCCAAGAGCAATTTGGGAACCAAAAACATGCAACTCTCTAATCAAAGCACATCCTTCCAATTCTTTCATAAAATGTTTTTTATTTTCAAAAAACTGCGATGGAAATCTAAGACGTAAATTAGCACATAATTTATTTTTTGACTCATCATCAATACTTAAAAAAAATTCTTTTCCGCCTTGAGCCAAATATTCTAAACAATTTAATTTTAAAAATTGCGCAGAAGGTTTTAAATCACGTATTTCTCGACATCTAATACATTCACAATCATGATATTTCTTTGGATTTTCTTTAATCCTTTTTTGAAGTTCCTGCCTCAAATTCGAAACTGTTGCTCCAGCCAAAATACTGCCGTCAGGAATATCTCTAATAAATCGTGTAATACGAATATATTTTGGCACAATCTGCTTAACACTAATCAATAAATTTATTAAATCTTCCTGTTTATAAACTTCATGCTTCCCCTGCTTCCACAAATCCGCTAATTCTGAAAAAGGCACAACACTGCATGGATAAATTTTCAACCAATCAGTTTTTAAATCAGGATCATCAAAAATATCTTTAAACACCTGAAAATCCATTTCCAAATTTGATCCCGGCAAATTTGGCATTAAATGGCTGGTAATTTTAAAACCAGCATCTTTCATTAATTTCATCGCTCTTTTCACTTCAGCAATATCATGTCCCCTTTTATTTAATTTTAACACAGAATCAAAAGTACTTTGCACTCCCATCTCAATCCGAGTTATTCCAAGTTTTCTAAATCTTTTAAGCTCAATTGAAGAAATATAATCAGGTCGAGTCTCAACCGATAATCCAACACATCTATGTTCTGCGGTTTCATTAGTTCTTTGAGCGCCACATAAAGTTTCCCACCGAGATTTCAACAAAGAGGAATTATGTGTCTCTACAATGACGCCCTTATTCAAAGCATTAAACATCCTCCTAATAAAATCCGTCTGATAGCGATGTGGATAAAACGAAAATGTTCCACCCAAGATAATCATTTCCACTTTATCGGCACTATGTCCATTACCGATATAACCATTTAAACGATTAACAACTTGCCGATAAGGATCATAATCATTCAAAATCGCCCGCATAATTCCAGGCTCGTTTGAAGCATAACTTTTTGGCACATTTTTTTCTGTTGGGCAAAAAATACACTTTCCAGGACAAGCATAAGGTTTAGTTACAATCGTCACAGATGCGATCCCAGATTCAGTTCTAATTCCCCTTTTACGAATTAAAGATTCAAAAACTTCACTCTTTTCAAAAATCTTATCTTGAATAAATTTTTTATACACTTTTACTAAATCTCTATTCAATAAATTTCTAATTTTATACTTCGCGGAATACTCATTTTTTAACTTTTGCAAATCAACAACTTTAAAAATTTTCTTTTCAAAAGCCTCCTTAACGAATTTTTCTGCAATTTTGTCAATTATCATAATATGAATATATACCTTAAATTTAAAAATTCAAAATTTGACTTATGATATAAAACATATTTTTGTCTATTGATTTTATAAGATTTTATTGTGCAAATATGTTATAATATGAAGATACAAAAAATATTTTTCATAAATTTTTTAATTTTTAACAAAAATAAAAATGAAAACAAAAATGAAGTTAATAGGGCTATTTTGCCTTTCATTATTAGTTTTTTTAACTGCTTTTTTTGCCATAAAAAACAGTTTATTTGCTGTAGCAAGTAATGTTACTGTTACATCTCTAGTAACAAGTTCAACTACAATAAAAGAAGATTCGCTTACTCCAGTTTTTAAAATAACATTTGGAAATGTAGAAACAAACGAAGTTTTGCAAAGCGTTTCTGTCGCTTTAAATAGCAGTGCAAGCGCAGATGTCTCTGCTATTACGTCAAATGTACTGGAAGATAATCGTATTTTTGATGGCGGATGGCAATTATGGAAAGATTCAAATAGTGGCACCTCAGGAACTTTTGAAAGATATACTGATGAACAATTAATTTTGGATGCTGACAATTTAACTTATGATGCAAACGGAGCTTTTACTCTAAATTTAGATACTAATGAAACTTTAACAAATGAAGACATCTTTTATGTTGCTATAAAAACTGATGATACCGGTCTTCCATATAGTACTAGTTTTTCAACTTCTTTAACCAATATTACAACTTCCGGCACTACCCAGCCAACTATTACTACAACTTCAACATCAACACTTTCATTAACTGCTACGCCAAAATGTGTTAAAGTTGAACTTTTGGACGGAGCTTTAAGTCAAGGAGATAGAATAAGAATGATTTTTAACCAAAGCATGGATTTTTCATATTTAGACTCTTATGGTCTTAGCTGGTATATTTATCAATATGACAGTAGTTGGAATCAATTGAGCTTTGGAACTAGTCCGACTTTAAGTTATAGTAATAATGGTGGAGCTAATAATGACACAATAACTATTACTTTAGGTTCAAGCCCAACAATTACAACTTCTAGAACATTTTATTATTCGCTTCCATCAGCTTCTACAAGTTATTATTGGGCGTATGGACAAAAAAGATTTGATTTAACTGCTCCAACTCTTCAAAAAATCGAACTTATCAGTGATATAAATAGCGATGGAGAAGCAAATGATATCGGCGACAAACTTGCTTTTCAATTCAGCGAGAATATTAACAGAAATATTATCTTACCAAATAATGTAGATAGCATGCTGGTTCTTTCTAGTTCAGCAAGTTATGGAAGTGCTACACCTGATTTAAATTGGTGGGGCTCAAGCACGCTAGTAATGACTTTAAATGAAAATTTAGAAACTAATTTAATTGGCAAAACTGTTACCGGTTCAAACAGTATTAAAGATGTAGCAAATAATGCTATAAATTCTTCTTCGCCTCCTACAATTCAAATAAGCACAATAGCTCCTATTGCGACTGTAAGACTTTATGATGATGACACTTCAAATAGTTGGATTAGCAAATATGATATAAGCGTTGATTATACCTTACCAGCTTATAATTCCAGCATTAGAACTGATACTGATTTCCATGTTGATATTTATTTAGTTCCTGAAAATATAGGATTTAGCTCTTCAGCGCTTTATAAAATCAACAGCGCTAACTTAACTGACACAATAGCAAACACAACTTATACTTTTGATGGTACTGATAGTGATTATTCGCTTTGGTATGATAGCCGAACAAATTATGTATCAATCGCTAATAATGATTGGAGTAATGTCGAATATTATTCAATCGAAGAAAATACAAGATATATTGCCTATGCTGTTACCTGTACAGCGGCACATAGCAGTGAAACCATTTCCGACTGCTCTATGCCAAGAGCAAGTGAACCTACAAGTTTCACGGCTGAATCATGGTCTGAAACAACTTCTCAGCCATGGGTAACAAAATATTCTCCAAATTCATCGTCTGTTGCTAGAAATACAAAAACCTTTAGTATGACTTTTTCAGAAGCTTTGGATTCAACTACAGTTGAGGATATTGATAATTATAGCTTAAAATATGATAGTGATGCGAATTGGACTTATGATACGCAAACTGCTCTTACAGGCGTAAGTTACGATAGCGAAACATACACAATTTACGTAACTACCGATCAGACTCTTGCCGCAAGCAAATGGTATTATTTACAAGTAGATGATAATGTTACCGATCTTTATAACACCTCTGTTGGTAGTTATGCGGGAATGTATTTCCAAACAGGAAGTTCTTCAGACTCTACCGCTCCAACCGTAAGTTCTGCAAATATTAGTAATGGCGCAATCAATGTTTCTCCTTCACTTTCTTCTATTAGTATTGTATTCAGCGAAGGAATGGATGCAACCACTATGAGTACTGGAGCAACATTAGAACCAAATGTCTCAGACATTAGCATTGTTTATGATGTGTCATCAAATGCTTTAAAATACGCATTTGGCAGGCAAAATATGCTTGAAAATACTGCGTATACATTTACTTTGGACGGCTCAATCATCACTGATTCTACTGGCAACTATCTTGATGGAGATTCAAATAGTAGTGCTGGTGGTGATTACAGTATAAGCTTTACTACTGGCATACTTGATACAACAAAACCACAAATCGATTGGAGTACTTTTGATGGATATAATTTATATATTGGATTTGATAAAGAAATGAAAGAAGGAGATGTCGAGGATTATGCAAATTGGACACTTACTTGTGATGATGTGAGCCAAACTCTTTCTTGGTCTACATTCACTTATGATGAATATAATTATGAATTAACCATCACGGGACTTTACTGTTCATCAGGGGCAGATTATACAATTACAGCCGCAAATTCTGTACGAGGTGGAAATAACCAAGTTATTGACTCTGATTATGATACTTCAAGTGGCACTGTAGAAAGTGCAACCACAAATGGAGGATCTGTTGTTGGAGGCGATACTTATAGTTCAACCTACAGTTCTGTTTATACTTGGCCAACTGATAATGCCGCTGGCGAAACTACAAGTTATTATATAAGCTTTCCAATTAATAAATCTCTTGAGAATGAAGGTAAAATTACAGTTGAATGGCCTTCTGGATTTGATATTTCAACTGTTTCTCTAAAATCCGTATGTGATGGCAGTTCTTACTCAAATTGCAGTTGGAATAATAGTGATATTAATGGTACCTGGAATGGAATTTATGATAGCGACGGAGGCACACTTTATGATGGTGGTGCCATTACCATTAGTAATATCAGTAATGATACTATTCAAAACAAAACAACACTTACACTTTGTTTAGATTATGATGAAGATAATGATTGCGATAGTGGAGCTGTAACAAAAAGTAGCGATTATATTTATTTTGATCTTACTGGAGTTGTGAACTCAACAACTGCGAGTACTGTTGATTGGTATTCTAATACAGGAGGATATACAATTAACGTTTCAACCAGGACTTCATCTAATGCTAAACGCGAGGGACCGCTTTCTTCAAGTAGATTTTCAATTATTGCGGCTGGTACTGGAA
>MFXJ01000033.1:0-9639 GCA_001787465.1 Candidatus Peregrinibacteria bacterium RIFOXYB2_FULL_32_7
TCCAAAAGCATTGCAGTGCTAATAGGATTATTTTCTATTTTTGTGCCTTCAAATACTATTAAAGGAATTTTTCCTATTAAATCATTAATATCAAAAACAAAGCTCATTAATCCTATATAATTAGTATTTCCTTGGAATTTTCCTTTTAAATCATATAAAGTCGCGCTTGTAGTCATCATTCTACCTGTGAAAGTGCCTGTTTTTGACACGGTACCTTCGAAAACAAATGAAATATTACTATCAATTGAATTTTCAAAAACAATTCCATAAATATTTTTTTGGTCATTTTGCATACTAAAAATTACTGCTTGTGCATCATCTGCATTAATTAAATTATAAACACCAGTCACTCCAGCTATAGAGTAATCTCCTTTTACTGAAGTTGAATTTTCCTGATTATCGTTTGTTTGTTTCCTACCAGCAACATCTTCTTCGCTACTATTACAGCTACTTAATAATAATAAAGCTGATACTATCAGCATAACACTTAATATTTTTTTCATATAAAAATTAAATTAGAAAATTAAAATTATAAATTCATTAATTTAACACTATTACAATTTTAAAAAAGTTTCAAACCAAAAATCGCTTTATTTCATATTTCTCATTGCATTTTATTAAAAAAGCTATAAGCTTTATTAGCTAATAATCTTTAAAATTAAAAATATATGGGAAATTTTGGTCGAGACAATAGATCTCGTGGAAGTAGTAGTAGTTTTAGGGGAAGAGATTCTGGAAGAGGGGGATTTCATGGAGGCGGAAGATCTTTTGATAGGGGAGACGATTCAAGGCCTATGATGCACGAAGCCACCTGTGATGAATGTGGAAGCAAATGCGAAGTTCCTTTTCGACCAACTAGCGGTAAACCTGTTTATTGCAGTAATTGTTTTAAAGGCAAAGATGGCGGAAGTCGAGACAGTGGAGATAGATATGAAAGAAGAAGACCAGAAAGAAATAATTTTACTGAAGATAGACAAATGTATTCAGCCACTTGCAGTGATTGCGGAAAAGAATGTCAGGTTCCTTTTCAACCTTCAAGTGATAAACCTATATATTGCAATGACTGTTTCAAAAAAGATGGAAATAAAGCAACAAAAAAAACAGACTCATATAAAGAAGACTTTGCGGTCTTGAATAATAAATTAGATCATGTTTTAAAAGTACTATCTCAATTTATTATTCCAAAGAATATAGTTGAAGGAAAAAAAGAAGAAAAGAAAGAAGAGCCAAAAACTGTAAATTTAAAAAATGTTAAAGCGCCTATAGTAAAAAATGTAATTAAGAAAGAAGTTAAACCAGTAGTTAAAAAACTAGTTGCAAAAGTTAAAAAACCAATTGCAAAAAAGAAGAAAAGTTAAATCTGAACACTTACTGAACGAATTCTTACCTTCACTTTTTAAACATCAAAATAAAAAGTGAAGGTTTTTTTAAATATTTAAAATTATATTTTTAGGTATAAAAGTACAGCTTACATCGAAAAAACGCCTTAAATCGAAAGAAATGAAACTGATTACACTACTCGAATTGACCTAAAGGTTACTTCGCACAAGATACATTGTGCAAAGTGATATAAAATAATAAAAAAACTTTAAATTACCTATTTTAGCAATGCTTAAAACAATAAATGAAACTAAGAATTAGGATAATTTATTTTCGCCTCAGAACATGATGGGTTTGCGTTAAATAATTGCTGATATAAATCCTCTAATAATTTTCGAGCTTCCATCTGAGTTTCTACGGCCATCGCATCTGCTACGCATTGAAGATATTGACATTCTTTTCCTTCAGGCACACAAAATAAAAATCTTTTTGAAGGACATTGAGCTTGTTCATTTTCTCTTGGCTGTCTATCTCCTACCCCCTTTTTATTATCTAATCTTTCAACCGCAGTGATTGTATGAGCCGACAAACCTTCTTCGGAAATTTGCGCTTTACCACTATCGCAAGCGCCTAAAGCCAAAGTTAATCCAGCTACTATTGGTAAAATATTTTTTGATTCCATTTAACAAAAATTTAACAAATCAGGTCTAAGCTTAGCGTGAATTTAAAAATCTGTCAAGAGTATTTAACGAATTTTTAACATTAACTCCCCTGCTTTAAAACAATCCACCCTGTCCCTCCTTTTTACATCCCTGCGATTAAATTTATCTTTGCATCCTCAAAAAATCAATTCTTAAGAAAAAAGGAGGGAATCTTAAAAAAATGCTTTTATTCTTTTACAAATTTGATCAAAATTTTCAAAGATTTCGTTGTTTGTGAATTAATTTTAGTTTGGCGTAATAAAAATCTACTATGAAATGATTAATTATTTATTTTATAAGGTAAATAAACAATATTATAAAGCTACGTAGCATTATACAATTTTAAATTATTAAAGCGTAGGAGTATATATTCAGCTTTTGTCGGAAATTTACGCATTTTTCTAGATCTTTCTTTCAAATCAGGATTATAAGGTAAAAATCTTTCACATTTTATAAGTCCATCATTATCACTCATATTAGAAATAAATTTAGAAAAGTAAAAAAACCTATCATAAATCCCCTCCTTTCTTTTTTAGCACTAATTTCTTGGGAACTCAAAAATATCTTTAATAACAAAAAAGTAAAAGGAGGGATAGGGTGGATTCAGTAAATCCCCTCCTTTCTTTCCTAGCATTAATCTTTTGGGAACTCAAAAATATCTTTAATTACAAAAAAGTAAAAGGAGGGACAGGGTGGATTCAATTACACCACATTTCCTCAAAAAAATCCATCAAAAACTAATACGCATAACTCATAACACATAACTTATAACGCAAAAATATGATAAAATATAAAGAATATATTAAATAATTTAGCTATGACAACTCCTGCACTACATGAAAATCTCGAAACTACTAATAATTTTGAACAAAATGTTGATCTTTTCATTAATAAAAAAAATTATGACAATTTGCGCTGGTTTGATCCACTAGCTGAAATTACTCATTCAAATGTTTCAAATTTAAAAAAAATTGTGCCTGAAGGAGAAGAAGGCAAACTGGCGTTTATTTTGCGATATCTCATTTACAAAGTTGATCATCAAACTGATGACAAAGACATTCCTACAGGTTTTGATTTTCAAAGCATTCAAAAATATTTAGGTGAAAATAAAAAAGACAAAAGAGAAATTAGGAAATTACAATATGGATTTTATTATGAAGGAGTGCAATTAGGCGTAGGTAGCAGTCGCACAGTAAATACAGATGAAGCCTTAGCAAAAATAAAAGATTATTTTACATCATCATGGCCAATACCTGATTTTCAAAAACCTAATGACATTTATGATCCTTTATCAGGCGGGGGAATCTTCACATTCAACAAAGAATATCAAACGCAATTAAATAATTGGTTTGACGAAGCTATTGCTTATTATGATTTTTTAACTAAAAATCTTAAAAATAAACCAACGGAATTTTTGAAAGTTAGAGATTCAGCCATTAAAGAACAGGCAAAATTTGCACAAATGGAAAGAGCTTATTTATTCAGCAAAGGCAACCTTGATGTTTTAAAAAGTGAAGTTCTAGCAAATTTAAAAAAAGAATTGGCAACTGATCTGCTTTTGCCTGAAAAATACGAAACTTTTTTAAAAATGAATCCTAATTCTGATTATGCGCCTTTATATTGGCTGGCTGTAAATATGGAAAAAGATTTTCCGCCAAAAAAATATCAAGATGAACTTCACGATATGCCGATTCAAGAAGTTTTGAATTTCTTTTCTAAAAATAACGCGGAAAAATACGGATTTTATTGTGAAGGAAATATGTGGTATGTGAGAGGCGCTGAAAATGACGGAGATAAAGAAAGTAAATATAAAGATTTTTATATTGGAGCTAATCCGCCTGATTTTAAAAAAATTATAGAAATAATAAATCAAGCTGTATTTACTCCGCCAACCATATCTTTCTCTCATTTAACTTCTCCTTCTATAAATAAAAAAAATCATTTTCTCAAAGACGATAATAAGGAAAAAATCAGTCAACTCCTTCAAATAGGAGGGATTTTAAGTAAAAATATTGAAACTGCTTATAGTGAATCAGAAAAATTAAAATATGGTGATCCTTTATATTTTAATGCCGTACAAGCTCCAAGTCTAGAATTTCAAAAATATTTTTATGAACAAAATCGAGAAAAAATACAATGGGTAGCATTTCCTAATAATATAAAAATTTCTAGTTTTTCTTTTAACGGTTTTGATTTATCTACAATCGATCACTCCAAGCTGTTTGGCATGAGAAATAAAGAAGGCGATTATTTTATCAAATATGATTCTAATCCCCCACTCTACTTTCAATTTAAAAATAGAAGTTTTCAATTAATAAATCCGATCATGCCTGATGTGCAAGTACAATCTTCAGGTAACCCAACTCAATTTGAGAATGTATATGAGGAAATCAAGGATCCAGCTACAGTTGAGGCTAGGTATGATAGAGATGCGATAATTAATAAACTTACAACCAAAGGATTCAGAGTCTTAAATTTTGAAAAAAATGAAGAGAATAAAGGATATGAAGGAATAACCGTGGGACTTCAATTAAATAATGAAAATTATTTACTTATTTATAATTTTCAAGGAACCGAATCTTTATTGCAACAAACACCAACGCCAAAATATATCTATGAAGGCAAAGAAATTAAAAAGAAGGAACATATTGGATCAGCTGTTTCTTTAACTTTAAATGACGAAACTGAAATAAAAGAAACAAAAGAAAAAGATCCAGAAATTCGTGAAATGCTTACAAAACAACTTGAAGAAAAAGGATATACCGTAACAAAAGGAAACTTTATTGAGGGAGCTAAAGATGAAATAAGTTTTTATCATTTTGAATTAGAAGCAAATGGTAAAAAATTCAATTTTCGATATACCGGTACAAAGGAAATTTTAGAAGATTATAGTTTAGATAATAAAATAAAAAGTTGGACATATTATTTAACAAATCCATTAGATATATTTAATCTTTCAAGTTTAATTACAGGAAAAATGAATCTTCAAATCCATATTCCAACAGCAGAAAATTTTGATAAAGAATTCCCTGAAGGACAAGATATAGTGGAAATTAATAAAGAACAATATGATACAAGTGTGCAAGATTCAGCTCCGACATCAGAACATCAACAACAATTAAATGAAACTCAAGAATCAGCTGAAATTTTAATAGATCAAGCCATAGCTGTATTTAAAGAAAAAACCACCGATGAAATTATGCAAATGGATGAGACTATGCTTCTGCAAACAGTGGCGAAAATTACTGATACTTTAAATAATCCATTTGTTCAAGATGGAGCATTTGCAAGGATTCCCTCAATGCAAGATAAAACAAAAAATCATTTAGAAAATACTGGCCTTGAAAATGACAAAATAACCGCAATTGGAGATAGACTTAAAAATATTTTTGAAACAGAACTGCATATACAATTTCCTCAAATAAATGATCTTGATGTTTTTAGTTTCAGCATTACTGAAAACGGCATAGTTGAAATCCTTAAACAACAAATTGATGTAGCTAAAGATCCATTAATGGGAGGGAATCGTGTTGCTGGCGCTCAAGTGCAAAGAAAAATTGATATCTTGGCGAAAAAAATCGAAAAAGGAGAGCCTGTAGATCGAGCTATGTATATGAAGGAAGTATTTGAAATTGCCAAAGATCACATGTTAATAGCTGGACAAGACGATCTTAAATTGCCAAGTTTTTATGGTATTGAAGGAACAGTAATTGTAAAAGTAGTACAATTTTTAAGAAAACTTTTAAGCCAATTCTCTGATATTAATAATCCTAAATCTTTAGCATACAAACTTTTAAGCAAATCAAGCAAGGATGTTAGCGAATTACTTAATATCCATGGAAAAATTGAAAAAGTTAGAATTACCGAAAATGGCGGTCATCTTAAGTATAGAGTTACCCAAGATGAATATTTTGCCAAAGGCACGATTATTCTTCCTCCTGATCCAAAAGATAACAGCAAACCAAAAAATCCAGTACAAATTTTCATTGATGGAACCCCAATGGAAACAATTATTAAAGAAGAAAATAAACCATTTGAGTCAATAGCTAACACGTTAAAAGGACAATTACAGGTAGATATGCCGATTCCTCCTCAGGAATTTTGGACTTTAGCTAAAGAAAATCAAATTAATGAAGAACGAATTCAAGTTCTGATCCCTGGAGGAGCGGTAATGGAAAATATAAAACTGGGAAAGGTTGAAGATTTAGAAAAGGAAAATATAAAAGAAGAAAATTTTGAAGAGGATACTGAGCAATAGCCACAGATTCCCGCCTACACACTTTAATGAGACTAACGTAAATATTCATTGGTACGGGAATGACATTTGTCCCCACCCCATTACCAACTTGCCCGTCCGTAGTGAAACGAAGGCGGGTTACCAATCCCCAATTACTCATTCCCAATTACCAATTACTCATTTTCTTTATTCTTTGTCCTTTATCCTTAAATAATGACTAATCCTCAAGACGACAAATCAATAGAAAGAAGTGACTCAAAAGCTGAAAATGCTCTTTTAGAAATTGCAAAGGATTTGAAACGCGAACAAGAATCTTTACCGCCACAAAGAGGTGCTAAGCATCAATTAGATAAAGGAGAAGAAATGATTAGTTCTAGACAAGAAAGACTAGCTTTAATTCAAGATTCTCGTAGTTCCGCAGAGAAACAAGCCGTATTATTGCTTTCAGAAAATTTTGATATTGAAAAACCTTTAACTGAAATGAAAAAAATTATTGATGAAGCTGTTCAACTTTATGGTTTTTTAACCGCAGTTGTTCTTTGCAAAGACCCTAAATTAAATTTAAAAGATCCGAATTTAAACAATATTATTGCCAATAATTTAACTACAGCGCAAAAAGAAGATTGGAATCTGATAATTGCAAAATTAGAAAATCAGTCAGTTAATCTTACTGATATAAATATCAAAGCCAATATTGATTATTGGAAAAAAGAAAAACAAGAAATTTTAAAAACAGTGCCGCAGGTTGCTATTGCCGGAAGAGCAGTTCAAGCTAGTCTTGAAGGACAAACCGAGCTTATGTCTACAAAAACAAGTTTTAAAGAAGAAATTACAGACTTTATGAAAGAGCATCCTACCCTAACTACAGTTGCTGGTTGCGCTGTTGCTTTTGGCGGGATAATTGTGGCTAGCAAATTATTCGGACACGCTTGGAAATGGTTAAGCGGTAATAATGATAGTGATAAAAAATCAGATTCGATTTTAGATAGATTATTTGGAAAAATCAAAACCGCGGCGCTTGTATCGCTCGGAATTCCTGTTGGTTTAGCCGCAGTTTCTCAAGTTCCAAAAGTAGCTGAAATCGCGGAAAAAGCCGCGGGATATGTGATGGATACCAAAGCCGTAAAAGGAATAGTTGCCTGGCTTGAGAATTTGACTGGAGTAAAAATTAAAGAAGAAAGTTATTCTGCGATCGCAGAAGTTTTGAAAGATCCAAATATTCCTAAAAATGAAAGATTATCAAGACTACTTGAAGTAATCAACGAAGGTATTGATCCAGAAGCAAAACTTCACGCAAAAGCAGTTGAAGAAATCGCTAGTTTTTTTGGAAACGAAAAACCAAGACTTTCAAAAACAACTTTACGTCTTCTAGGAACAACCAATTACCATGAATTCATAGAAAAAGATCATATCGCCGGAAGAGGAATATTTACAAGATTGTCTGATTTTGTTGATTCAAAAACTCACAGCGCTCTTGAAACCCTGCATCTACCTAATTTCATATCCGATATTTGGAAAGTCAATCCAGAATTAAGAAATGATAAAGAAACCGTAAAATTATTCTTTCAAAGAAAAGGCTTTAATGTCCCAAAAGATAAACCTGATTTAACCATTGACCAAGCCTTAGCCATGTTGCTAAATACAGAACTTGAACAACCTCAGCTTCAGACTGAAGAAATAGCCAAGCAAGAAGAAGCGGCGAAAATAGAAGAAGAAAAAAAGAAAAGAACAATTAATGATATTATTGATTTAGGTGCCATGGGCGAAATCTTACAAGTTGCCAGAAATCATGAGTGGAAAAATATGACAGTTTTTATAGAAAATTTGAATAAAAAAGAATCTTGGGATAAATATTGGTTTCAATCTGGAACAGAAGATGATAATACGGCTAGGATCCAATTAATGCATGATTTTGCTATGGCCGCTTTTAATGATGGAGGAGCTTTGGTTTTTGAATGTGGAAGAATAGGTTTTATGAAAGGAGGTGTCGCTTTTGTCTTAACTAGCTGGGAACCGCTTGTTGAATCAGCTTTGGAATTTTTTGATCCTGATAACCCTAACGGATTCATGGATAGAGCCGTAAGTATGGGTTTTACATATTTAGCTAATGAAAAAACTTGGATAATGATTGCTAGCGGAGCTTTAATAGGCGGTATTTTTGGAAAAAGCGGCAATACTGGAAAAAATATCTTCACCGGCGCCATGAAAGGCTTAATTTATCCTTTATCTATGCCTTATGCGCAAGTTAAATGGAGTTATCGAACAGCAAGACGCGGAGCTGAAATTGCCGGAGATTTCACAAAAGGATTTAAAAGTAAAGAATCAGGCGTTGAAGCTATGGCTCATTTTTATGATCAATATAACAAACATAGAAGAATTGAAAGAATGAAGGAAGCAGGAAAACTTGGAGGTTTTGTAGAAGCAGGAAAACTTGCTGAAAGAGAAATTCCCAAAGGCGCGAAATCTCGACCGCTCAAAGTATTTAATGAGGGATTAATTAACGCAAGAAGACATTTAGCGCAAGTTTTATTTTATGACAAAACTTATTCCCGCACTCTTCATTATGCTCAAGAATATTATGATTCAGTAAGAAAATTTTGCGAATTGCCTGAAATTGTCAGATATGGAGCTATTGATGACTGGAATGTAATGAATGATTTTAATTTAGAAGAGGATTTAGTTGAAAAAGCCAATCTGCAATTAAAACATATTATTGAAAAATCAAATGGAAAAATTGAACTTCCAGAAAATATGCAAAGAGCTTTGAATCTTGCCAATAATCCTCATGCTGATTTTGATGTTTTAAACAGAGATCATGAAAGAATTAGGCAAGAAACAGAAGAACTTTCAAAAAAAGCTGAAAAAGGAGATATAGAGAGCCAAGAAAAGTTACGAAGATTGCAAGCAAAACAAAAAGAAATAACAGAAAAATTAGCGCAATTAAAAGTACAATTAGATCCTAACGTTCAAATAGAAGATTTAGGAGAAAAATTAATGGAATTAGAAGATGAAATAACCGCAAATAAAGCAAAAGCCGAACAAGGAATAGAAGAAAGCAAGCAAAAATTAAAAGAATTAGAAGCTAGAAAAATTCAAGCTACTCAAGAAATAGATGAATTAAAACGAGGCATAGAAACTAAAAAACTAGGCAATAGAATTAAAGCGGAGTTAGATGACATGCCTAGCCTAGATAATGAAGATATGAGTGTTTGGAATAGATGGTTTAAGAAAACTCTTGAAAAAGCAGGGGTAATAACAGATCGTATTCCAGACAGCGTTTTAAAAGCTGGTAAAAAACTGATTGGATTAATCGGACCAACTTTAACCATTTTATCAATCGTTCATTTACAAACAACTAAAGATAAAAGAGCGGCTTTAGTT
>MFXJ01000033.1:9810-10182 GCA_001787465.1 Candidatus Peregrinibacteria bacterium RIFOXYB2_FULL_32_7
GGAACATTATTTATCCAGTCATGCGGTGCAATTATTAAGAAAAATCTGAGATCTAATGAGAGCATAAAACTTTACCCCGGATGTATAGCTGCATTTGATTCTTCGGTTGATTATGATATTAAATATGTCGGAACTATGAAAACGGTTTTATTTGGCGGTATTGGTGTATTTTTTGTTACATTGACAGGGCCGGGAAATGTATATATTCAATCATTGCCGTTTAATAAGCTTTCACAGAGAATCCTTGCAGGCACTAGGATTGGCAGGGCTAGGACACAAGGTTAATAAAATATTAGCTGGTTAGCATTATAAAATTGATGACTTAAGAATGAAAATGATGCATAATAGATACAAAGATAAAGATTTCCTACT
>MFXJ01000034.1:0-147 GCA_001787465.1 Candidatus Peregrinibacteria bacterium RIFOXYB2_FULL_32_7
AATTTTTAATAAAATTTTAACATTTGGAAATAATAAAAAATAATAAAACTTGTAAAAAGCGCTTTAAATAGGTAAATTTTGTAAGCAGAAATAAATCAAAATACTTTTTTCTTTTAATTAATATATAGGAGAGGTGGCAGAGTGGTC
>MFXJ01000034.1:170-347 GCA_001787465.1 Candidatus Peregrinibacteria bacterium RIFOXYB2_FULL_32_7
TTGTACGATTGAAAAGTCGTACCGGGGGTTCAAATCCCCCCCTCTCCGCCAAAAATTCACTTTGTGAATTTCCTTAATTCTTATTCTTTTTTATTTCAAAAATGACTTTCTAATTAGAAGTAGATTTTTTAAAATTATTCTAAAGAATCTATATTTTGACCGCTATCCGTGCCGACA
>MFXJ01000034.1:356-10568 GCA_001787465.1 Candidatus Peregrinibacteria bacterium RIFOXYB2_FULL_32_7
ATGATTTCGAAAATTTGTTGATAGCTGATGTATTGAATAACGTTTAAATTAAATATCGCTTTGCCTACGGTTCCAACTATAAATACTGAAACTATCGTCAGAATTAATCCAAGAATCGCATGACGTATTGTTCCGATTGCTTGTTTAACTTTATCTTCCTGTCCTGAAGCCGTAACAAAACTTATCGCACCGATAAACACATAAACTAGACATAAAGCTCCGGCGATAATAATAACAAACGCTATCGCTCTATTTATTATATCAATAGTGTTGTAATTTTCTAATTGTTCCAAAATTGTGTCTGAAGAAGCCATTTATTTTAATTATGAATTGTGAATTAACGAATCACGAATATTTCTATTCTGCTGGTTCTTCTATTTTTAAATTTACTCGATTTTGTTCTTTTGAGCCGATAATATGCAGTAATATGCGTATAGCTTTTACGGTTTGTCCATTTTTGCCTATTATTTTACTCATATCATTTTTAGCTACTTTTAAAATAATTAAAATTCCCATGTCATCTGTTTGTCGTGTAATTACAACTTTATCAGGTTCATCAACTATATTCTTAATGATAAATTCGATAAACTGAATATCTTTAAATTGATTATCATCTGTCATATTGTAAAAATTAAAAAATTAGAAATTATTCAGATTTAGTTTCCTCTTCTTTAACTTTTTCTTCAACTTTTTCTTCTTTTGGCTCTTCTTTTACTTTTTTTACTTCTTCTTTATTTTCTTGTGGCTTTTTAGCTTCTGCCGCAGTTTCTTTTTTCTTTCCTCTCTTCTTTGAAGGTTTTGTTAAATATTTTTCCATGCTTTCCATACCAAGATTTTTTAGAAGTGACGCTACTGTAGGAGTTGGAATTGCTCCTTTTGAAATCCAATATTTAATACGGTCTTGTTTTACTTCAATTTGTTTAGATCGAAGAATAGGATTGTAATGTCCTAGAATTTCTTGGAAAGCGCCTTTTATAGGAGCGTCCTTTTCTGCAACTACTATTCTATAAATGGCCACATTATGACGACCGCGACGAGTAAGACGAATTTTTAACAAGATTGAAAAATTTAGAAATTAATAACCCTTTGGATTCTATGTAAAATAGTGTTTATCAGTCAAGAGCAAAACGTAAATCTGTTACTTTTTTATCAAAATTCTTTTCTTGTATCTTATTTAAAATTTCGAGTTTTAGCATTTCTAGTTCTTGCATGCAACTGCTACTGCCACATTTAATCACAATTTTATTTTTTTTAAAAGAAGCTACTTTTGGCGGTCTACCTCTATTATCTTGCCAGAATGAATTTATAATTTTTTGAATTTCATAACACATTTGACTGCTGGAAATTTCTTGAAATATCCCTTTTTTTAAAGCTGTCTGTGGAATGATGTTTTTTAGTTGGGTGAACAAATTAGGACAAAGGATAAAGGATAAAGGATATCCTTCTATGCTAAAGCTTCGAAGGACAGGAAGAAAAAATTATTATCTATTTACTCTCCCATTTTAATTTCATAAATAACTCCTTCAGACAGGAAATAAAATTTTCCGTCTTTAGTTTCAAATCTTTCTAGTTTCATTTCCTTATCTAAAGTTGTCGTGTGCGAAGTAAAGGTGTTTTCTTTTGTATTATAAATATCGAATATTATTTCTTTTTCTTTAGTTCCATATTTAATAGCAACTTTGTTTGAACTTGTTTCGCCAACAAAGACACCATCTCCACTTTCATCAAGAATATTTTTTATAAAAATTATTTCGTTATTATTTAAAGTTAAAGCTAATTTACAATTTGGCAATTGCAGATCTTTAAAAATTTCATCTCGCGGATCAAAACTCCATACAGAATTTGCATCGCCAATAAATAATAAATTTTCATCTTCGGTCCAAGTTTGAAAGGTTGGATTTAGATTTTCAGGTAAATCTATTTTGCGGCGGGATTTCGTTTCTGAATTTACTAAATAAAAAAAATCTTTTTCATAAATTAAAACAAAAAGACCATTTGGACTTAAGGCAATTTTCGGATTCTCAATTTCTTTTAAGAATCTAACTATCGTTTGTTTACCTCCATTAATAGTCGTTGTTTCAAGCAACATTTGTTTATCATCTTCGTTTAATTCTAAATAAAAAAGCCTGTTGCCTGATTTTGAAAAGGCAAATGAGTCTATGCTATCAGCACTTAATTTTGTAGCGATGTTTTTTGTAACATCAAAAAGCCAATAATCACCATCCGAATTAATAAATGCACTTTTCCCATTATCACTAAAAAATATTTTATTAAAATTTTGTGGAAGATCTTTTAAATTATAATTTTGTTCCAAAAGAAAGGTTATTTGATCTAGATTATGTGAGTAGTTTTCTTCTAAATCAGGGAAAATTATATAAAATCTTTCTTTTATTTTTTCTGTTTTTGGAAGATATAAAAAATTAGGCTCCCAGTACATTTCTGTTCCCCGCTCAATCTGAATTTTAATGCTGTCTTCAGTGTAAGCATCTTTAAAAGCTTTTAAAGAATATGTTCCTGGGGGGAGCTTATATTTGCATTTGTTTTGATCGCAAAGCTTATTAGTAATTTTTCCTAAATCAACATAAAAAGGCGATTTGCCGTTTATTACAATTGAGCCTTTATTTAAAAAAATCATCCATAGCAGTATCAGCGCTATGAAGCTAATCATAACGACTGAAACTAGAATAAGTTTTTGACGAAGAGACATTATAAAATTAGTAATTGGCTTTGAATAATGGTGAATTATGAATGGTGAATTATGAATTTCACGAATCACGAATCACGTTTTTATTATTGGTGGCATTTCTCTTTTGTGTTTACTTGTCTCCATCAATCTAAATACTCTACTAACTAGAATCGCGTCCATGCCTTTATCAATTAATTCTTCTTTTGTAGCTGGAAGTTTTTCTAAAATTGCGTCTAATTTTTCATAACTTGCTCCAAGTTCTTCCTCATCTGTTTGATTTAATTTTAGTTCAGCTGACGGTGTTTTTTTAATAATTTCATCTGGCAAGTTTAAAAATTTTGCTAATTCCCAAACCTGAGTTTTGAATAAATCGCCGATAGGTAGAATATCGGCCGCGCAATCACCGTGCTTTGTCCCATAACCGAGTAAAATTTCACTTTTGTTTGAGGTGCCAACTACCAAGGCATTTAAAGAATTTGCTAAATTATAAAGCAAAGTCATTCTGATTCGCGGTTTTGTATTCATTTTCGCAAGTTCAATTTGTCGCCAAGGAAGTAAATCATATTCAATTAAAAAATTATTTATCGCCACTTCATAAAATTTAATTCCAAAAAATTTTGCTAATCCTTTGGCGTGATAAGTATTTTCATCGGCAGTTAAGCCTCTTTGTGGCATTAAAATTCCGTAAACGTTTTCAGAAGAAAGCGCATCAACTGTTAATTTCAAAACCAAAGAAGAATCAATTCCGCCACTTAAACCGATTACGGCTTTGAATATGCCAGCAGTTTTGAAATAAGATTTCAGATCAGTAAGAATTTTATCGTAGATTTGTTGCATAGTTTTTAATTTTAAGTCACGAGCCATCATATCATATTTTTTTTCTCATTTCTCTATCTAAATCTCTTTTTTTAATCGTTTCTCTTTTATCATATTTTTTCTTGCCTCGCCCGATAGCTATTTCGAGTTTTATAAATTTTCCTTCAATCTCAATTGCCAAGCCAATTATCGTTTGTCCTTTGTCATGAAAAGCCTTAGTTAATTCCTCAATTTCTTTTTGCTTAAGTAAAAGTTTTCTTTTTCTTGTTGGGTTATAATCTTTTTGATTATTTGGCTGGTATGGAGACACATGCATATTTTCAATCCACATGGCATTTTTATCAGGCGTGACATAAGAACCTTTGAGATTTACTTTTGATTGTCTGATAGATTTTACTTCCGCGCCAGTTAATAAAATTCCGGCCTTGAATTTTTTTAGAATCTCATAATCAAAGAGAGCTTTTTTATTTTGAGCGACAATTTTCATGAATGTAGGATAAGGAAAGTTACGAACCACTATTTCTTAATAATTTTCTTCTTTTTTTATGTTCTGGACAAACTTTTTTTACCAAATCCCAAAATTTTTGAGAATGGTTTTTGATTTTGATGTGAGCAAGCTCGTGAATAATTACATATTCAAGCAATTCTTTTGGAACAAATAAAAGTCTTGAACAGATAGCAATATCGTTTTTGGAAGTGCAGTGTCCAAATCGTGATTTAAAATTTTTCCATTCAATTTTACCATATTTAAAATTAAAATATTTGTGATTTATTTCAGAGACAAGATTTTGTAAATAAATTTGATTTTCTTGTGCTAAAATTTTTCTAATTAAATTAAAAATTAAAATTTGTTTTTTGGAATTTGATAAATTTTTTGGGATTTTGATTGTTAATGGCACCGTTGGTATGCCCCAGCGGGGCATACCAACGGTGCCGGTTTTTCTATTTTCCTCATGAATTTGTAAAACATATTTTTTCTCACAAACATCTATTATATCACCATCCATCCAAATTTTTTTCTTAGGAGGATCTTTCTTCTCCAGGGATTTAATCATTCTTTTTAATAAATTTTCTGCATGGGCATTTTGTAATTTTCGGGAAATTCTTGAACTTAAACGAATATTAATCGTATCCCCCTTTATCGTAGCGGAGGAATTTCTTTTTGGAAAATCGTAAACATCGACATTAAAGAAGCGGTTTTTGATTTGGATTTGTTTTGTGTATAATTGCATTATGGAAATTTTTAAAATTTATTTAATATTTTGCTATTTCTGAGTATTAAAGATAAATTTAGCTATATTATTGCATTTATCAGCATGAATAATCAAGAATCTCGTAATTTTAGGACGATATATTGAAATTATTAACAAGCAGTTTTAGCGTTGATAATTTAAAAAAATAATAATTTTTGTTACTTTTATATAAATTTATCGTAATAAATAATGTCTAATAAATTAATTTATGGATGACTTAGAAATAATTGTAGACTGCCAAGAAGGTCGACTTACAGAGTTTACTGTTCTTTATGAAAAATATTTAAGGAAAATTTATAATTATATATATTTTCGGACGTGTTTCAAAGAAACAGCTGAAGATATATGTAGCCAAACTTTTATAAAAGCTTTGGAGAATATAAATAAATTCAATCCTAAAAAAGGTAATTTCAATTCATGGCTTTACGCTATTGCTAGAAATTTGATAATCGATCATTTCCGAGCTTTAAAGCACACGGAGGATATACATTCTTTTTGGGATTTACCTTCAAGTGAAAACATTGCAATTAGTGTAAACAATAAATTTACAATTCAAGAAGTAAAAAAATATTTAGAAAAGTTAAAACCCGAACAAAAAGAAATTGTTTTACTTAGGATATGGGACGGAATGAGTTTTCGGGAAATTGCAGATTTAACTTCTAAAACTGAAGAGAATTGTAAGGTTATTTTTTTCCGTAGTATGAAGTTTTTAAGAAGTAATGTTGAATTTTTATTATTTTTAATTTTGTTAAAATCTAACTTTAAAATATGACCCCTCAAATTCAAGAAATTTTAAATGATCTTTATCTCATTGATTCAAATTTTAAAAAAATGGAAAAAGAATTAATAGAAATTATAAAAAAGCTTTTAGAAACAAAGCCTGATGTTGAATTCACAAAAGAATTTAAAGATTCTCTGACAAGAGAAATTTTGAATATAATAGATAAAAAGATGGAAAATAAATTTTCTTATAAAGATTTTTTTAGCAATTTTTTCTTATCAAAAAAATATGTTTTTAGTTTTGCTTTATTAATTTTATTAATAGGAACTTCTTTAATTTATTTAAATTTTGAAAGTACTAAGAAAATTCGAGTGGCAAATGTTCAAATTAATCAAGCTTTAGAAACTGGTTTATCATTAGCTGATATTTTAAAAACTCAAATTGTTTTTGCTAATGCTAATTTAGCCTATAATCCTATTCAAATAAGTCCAGATATGAAAGAATCAGAAAATAATCCTCTGAAAGCCAATAATATTGATTACATGCAAAAAGCTTTAAATATTAAATTTACTGATGATCAAATTAAATTTTTGGAAGAAAACAAATTTTTACTTTTGGATATTTTTAAAAATAAAAATAACTTTTGTTTTTTTCAATTAAACAATTCCGAAGGATGTATGGGTAATCCGGTGGGGGGATATTTATCTTATGATCAAATGGTCAGCTTGTTTAGCTCGTTTGCGGGCTCAAGTGTTGATTACGGACGAGCTCCTTCTAATGCTTTATACGTAAATTCAGATATAATTTTACATTCATATCATCTCTTTTTTGATAGATATTTAAAAAGGTTAGAAGAAAAAAATTTATATCCTTTATTAAATAATATTATATTTGCTTTACAGCAAAAAGCATTTATTGAAATTAAAAATTCTAAAGATCCACAGGAAAAAGATTCTTTAAATAGGATTGCCGCATATTTAACAATTGGGAAAGTCTTATTAGATACTTCAGCTTCTAAGCCTGAAGCTTTTAATTCAATTGAAGATGAAGAAAATTGGAAAAGCAATGATAAATTTATCGATCAAAATTCTGAAGCTTTTTTGAAAAATTTAGAAAAATATAAAGATAATTTTGATTCACAAATTTATGAGAAAATGAAATCTGAAATAGTTTTGATCTCAGACTCAAAAAGTACAAATTCTTCGCCTTTATTTGGAGCTTATAATCCAAAAGGGATTACTGATTATACCCAATTCACCCCAAGAAGCCATTATAATGAAACTTCAGTTTTAAGGGCATATTTTCGAGCAATGATGCTTTTTGGAAGGCAGACTTTTTATTTCGGATCAGAAACAGGGTTTAAAGATGCAGTTACTTTAACTTATTTACTTTCTGATCCTCAAATAGAACATAATTGGGAAAAATTATTTGATGTAACAAATTTCATAGCTGGCGCTTCTGATGATATTACTTATAATCAGCTAGCCAAAATAACCATTCATGATGTCATCAATGACTGTCAAGAAAGTTGTAGCGGTGGTTTGCAAATAAAAGACGTATCTTTGACTGATTTATTAAATAATGAAAATTTTGAAAAAATTAAAGATCAAGCAAAAAAACTTCCAAATCCGAAAATATTTTCTGAAATAGTGTTTGATGAAAATATGGGTGATATGACTAAAGATGATTTATTATTAGCCTCAAAAGGGTTAAGATTGTTCGGTCAGAAATTTACATTTGATGCTTATGTTTTAAATCAGACGTCAGCAGGAGTAGAAAGTACAGAAATAGGTCTTCCATCAACTCCTTCTTCAGTTTTTGTAGCTGGTGTTATTGGATCAGATTTAGTTAAAAATATTTTACCTCAGTGGGTTGAGAATCAAAATAATTCAAATCTTAATTCAGATAGTATTTGGAATAAAATTTTAAGTTTAAGAGTTGAATTTAATAAATTATCACCTCAAGAATGGCTTTCGAATATAAGCTCAGCTTGGTTATGGTCTTTCTCACCATTACTTCAAAATTATGGAGCTGGTTATCCAGCTTTTATGCAAAACGAATTATATCAGACAAAAAATTTGCAATCTGTACTTGGTTCATATACTGAACTTAAACATGATACTTTATTATATGCGAAACAAAGTTACGCTGAGCTTGGAGCTGGCGGTGGTCCTGAGACAGAAAAACCTGAAATTGTTAAGGGTTTTGTAGAGCCAGATATAGAGTTTTGGAATAGGATGATTGCTTTAACACGTTTTACTGAAGAGGGTCTTCAATCAAGAGATTTGCTTGATTCTGATGCTCAAGGTAGGCTTGACACATTTCTGGAAGAACTTAATTTTTATCAAGGTTTAGCCTCAAAAGAATTGCAAAATCAAGAAATTACTGATGATGAGTATGAACAACTTAGAACTAATTTCTGGAAAGTTTCTCAAATTATTGCTCCTTTTGATAATGCAATTTTAGAAGAAGATGATAAAAAATCACCTTTAGTGGTTGATATACACACTGACGCACTCAAAGATCAAATTCTTTATGAAGCTACAGGCTATCCGCTTATAATGCTGTCATTTGTGTCAGATCAAGGCACTCCAAGATTAGTAATAGGTGTTACCTTTAGACATTTTGAATTTACTGAAGCTTTGAGCGGACAAAAAAGACTTACCGATCAAGAATGGAAAAAACGCGTAGAAGAAGATAAAATTCCTGAAACTCCATTTTATTATAAAGAATTGTTTGTAAAATAATGAAAAAATTAATATTGAGTTTAGGATATTACCGAGGCTGGAAAATTTTATTTTCCAGCCTCGTATTGATTTTGCTTTTTTTGATATTTTTTCTAAAATTTTTAAATCAAAAAAATCCTGAAACAGCAGTTCATATTCAGAATGAAAATTCAAAATTTTTTTATGAAAATTTATTAAAAATCTCTAATAAAGAAAGCATTCGAAATAGTACTGAAATTTTTACAGTAACAGTTCCTCATCATTTATTGGCATCTGATTTAATTGCAAAAACTTTTAAACAAATAGAAGATCAACAGCCCAAAAATATTTTCATTTTATCGCCTGATCATTTTGATAGAGGTAAAACTAAAATAACAATTTCAAATATTCCTCTTGAGACCCCTATTTCTAAGACTTTGTTAAATAAGTCTTTAATTAATAAATTAAAAAAAATAAAAAATATAGAAGTAAATAATGAAGTTTTTAAATATGAACATGGGATTGGAGCTGTCCTTCCTTTTGCACAAATAGTTTGGCCGAAAGTAAATTTTATACCAATCTTAATAAGAAAAGACGCAAAAAAGGAAGATTTGGAAGATTTAATAAGATTTTTAAATGAAAATATTAAAAATAATTTGATAATAGAAAGTTCAGATTTTTCACATTATTTAAATGAAAAAGATGCAAATAAAAAAGATCAGGAAACTATTAATATTTTTTCAAATGAAAATCCTGAAAAGATTTGGAACTTAAATCAGCCTGATAATTGCGATTCAGTAAATATCCTTTATATAATAAAGAAATTACAAACTTTAAATAATTGGGATACGGAATTTTATCTTAATCGAAATTCTCAATTTTATACAAAAGACAATGTCAATGAAACAACAAGCTACATAACCTTTTTTAATTCTGGGGAGGAAATGGAAATTTTTGATAAAGCTAATGAAATTTTATTAGCAGGTGATTTTTTTACTGGAAGATATAATTTAGAAAATTTTAGAAATCAGGAATTTTTAAATAAAAAAATAAATGAAATTTTAAACAAAACAAAAGATAGAAAAATGATTTTAAATTTTGAAGGTTATTTAGATCAACAATGTGTTTTTGATCAATTAAAGCTTTGTATGGAAGAAAAACCCACACTTGAATTTTTGAAAGAATTAAATGTAGTAGCTGTTAGTCTTGCTAATAATCATTCTTTAGATGGTGGTAAAGATAAATATAATTTTACAAAAAATTTATTGGAAAAAAATGAGATTTTGGTAGTTGAAGAGAATGAATATGAAAAAATAATTTTGAATAAATATAATTTTGAAATTTTAGGGTTAAATGATATAAATCCAATTACAAAAGAAAGAAATAATATTTATTTAAAATCTTTATCTGAATTTTTAGATCAAAAAAAGGATAAATTTTTTAAAAAATTTATTTTTATACATTGGGGTAGAGAAAACTCAAATTCTTTAGATACAAGAGATGAATTAATTTTAGCAATTTTGGGAAAATATAACTTTGATGGCATTTTTGGAGCACATACTCATATAGCTTCAAACTTAAGTTATATTAATGATTTACCATTTGTTTTTTCTTTGGGGAATTTCTTCTTTGATCAAATCAATAACTCTGAACAAATGATAAGAATTAAATTTTTTGATACAGGGAATTTCTCCTTAAAAAATATATAAATTTATTTTGTTCCAGTGCCTTATTTTAGAATTTAGAATTTACAAATGTCAGAAATTATTTATCAAAATTTCGAGCAATATCTAATTTATTTACGTGAACTTTTAAAATTTCGTACGGTTTTTACTGAGCCGGAAAATGTGAGAGAAGGTATTGATTATTGTAAAAAAGTTTTTGAAGAGAATTTAGAAAATTATAAAATTTATTTTGATGCGGAAAATAATTTGATTGCCGTTCCAAGTGAAGTAAATTTTGAAGAAAATATTATTTATTTAAGTGCTCACATTGATACTGTAGGTGCTGATGAAAATGAATGGGATAGTC
>MFXJ01000035.1:0-10525 GCA_001787465.1 Candidatus Peregrinibacteria bacterium RIFOXYB2_FULL_32_7
ACCATTTATCACTCCAGAAACAATTTGGACAATAAACTGGGAAGGGAAGTTCTGGTCTATACATTGCCAGAATTTCCTTTTTACAAAGATCACATTTTCTTTGATAAAGTTTCCTTTCATTCCTCCAAGTCATACGTCTTTTCATTCTACAATCTTGGCACAAAGTCGGAGCTGGAACTAAATATTTTTTACCATTAAAAATTGGTGAGATTTTTTCATAAAAGTTTAAATCTTCGTTTGTAATTTCAAAATTTTCACTGCATTGTTTGCAAATTTTAATCATAAAAATGATTTTTACTTTTTTATACTATGTTCTTTTATATATTTTTGAATTGCTTCTTTTGTTGTCACCCAATTTCTTTTTTCTTTATATGCATCGATTTTACCATCTTTTGCAAGCTTACCCAAATAAGCTTGAGAATATTTAAAATATTTTGAAGCTTCTGCAAGAGTCAAAACTTTTTCTTTATTTTGAGGTAAAGTAAGTACATTTAAATACATATCTAAAGATCTCAAAACAGATTGTCCAACAAAATTTACTAATATTTTATAATCCCCATCGTCTGCAAAACTTAAAGCTCTATAATATTTATGTCTATCATTTGTTTGAATTATTGCTAAAGGAAATCCATAATTCATTAAAAATATATTCATAAGAAGTCTTCCCACTCTTCCATTACCATCTTCAAAAGGATGTATATGTACAAATTTATGATGAAAAATTGCAGAGAAATCAATAATATTCATTTTATTAAAATTTACCTGTGCCCAATTAATTAATTCATCCATTTTAATTTGAACATCTAAAGCGCTAGGAGGCGTATGGTTACTTCCTGAAATAAACACGTCTAATTTTCTATATTGCCCCGCTATATTTTTATTAATATCTTGAATAATTAAAGTATGTAAACTTTTTATTAAATGATGAGATATTGTATTATTTTTTTTATGTTCAATTAATTCATATAAATAATCCAAAGCTTCTTTATGATTTTTCGCTTCTAAATGATCTTTTAAAGATTTACCTTTAACAGTTACGCCATGCTGAATTACTAAATATGTTTCTTTTAATGTCAGCGTATTACCTTCAATACTATTAGAATTATAAGTCATCTCAATCTCAAATTTTTCTTTTAATTTTGCAACTAAGCTAGGAGATAAAGGTCTTAATCTATTTAAAGTTTTAAGCTTTGATTGAAGTAAATTGTTTAAATTTTCTATTAAATACATATAAGGTTGGATAAGATCATTTTTAGTCTATCCAACCTATACAAATTTATCAAGAAAAAATAATTACAAAAGGTACGATAGATTCATTTTTTTACTATCGTACCCATAATATTGAAGAATTTCAAAAAGATCAAAAAGAAAGGATGAAATATAAAAAATAACATTCTAAATTTACCTATTTATTTATGTTCAAGAATTAATAAGATGTAAATAAATATCATACATCACGTTTTTGGCGCGCTAAAGTTTTATAATATATTCTTACCTCCACATGCCTATCAAATTATTTATTATTTCTCTATCACTATCATCATTTACTAATTTTAAAGCTCTTCTACACTCAGCAATAAATCGTTTAACGTTTACATCAAACTCTTCTCTAGTTATTAGAAGTTCTGGCATTTCAAATGGACCACCTGCTTGATTTCTGGCAAAGTTTTGAACTGCTAAGCGTAAATTTTCGTTCGACAGTTGGGCTACTATTTTCATATAGGGTAGGTTAAAACACCTATATCGTAACATTACTCTCTCTCTGTCAAGTTTAACCGTATTGTTTAATCTAAGTACTTAGTTTATCATATTTATGATATAAACAAGTACTTCATTAAATCAAAAACTAATGTTTAATAGAAAAATAATTCGTTATTTGAAGCTTTGGAAAGAAAAAAAGAATAGAAAGCCTCTAATCATTAGAGGAGCAAGGCAGATTGGTAAAACAAGTGCTGTAGAAATGTTTGCAAAAGAAAATTTTGATAATTACGTATATATAAATATGGAAGATCCAGATGATGCTAATAATTTTGAAGGAGAGATAAGTTTAAGCAATTTTGAAAAACAAGTTCAGGTTTTTAAACATAAAAAATTAACACCAGATACGCTCATCTTTATCGATGAAATTCAGCAAAATCCACATTTAATTTCTCTACTACGATTTTTTTATGAAAAAAGACCTGATTTATATGTTATCAGTGCTGGTTCACTTCTTGAGATTAAATTAAAACAAGCCAAAATATCAATGCCAGTTGGAAGAACAGAATATATTTTCATGTATCCTTTGGATTTTTTTGAGTATTTGGAGGCTAAAAACGAAAAAGAATTATTGAATTATTTGCAAAATATAAAACTTGGAGAAAAAATTATTGATTCTATCCATAATAAAACAATGGAGTTTTTTAAAGAATATATTTTAATCGGTGGAATGCCTGAAGCGGTAAAAAACTTTATTGAAAATGGAGATTTTGATTCTGTTCAAAGTGTATATTCCAGTTTAATGAAGAATTTTCTAGATGATATAAATAAATATGCAAGTAAATCTGAAATCGAATATTTGACCAAAATACTTAACCAAAGCCCTTTTTATAGCGGATCAAAAATTAAATATGAAAATTTTGGCAATCTTGGGATTAAAAGCAGAGAGGTCTCAAATGCTATGGATATATTAAAAAATGCAATGTTAATTAATTTGATAGATTCTACTAATTCAACAAAAATACCTCTCCAAGAAAAATCAAAAAGAGCCAAAAAACTACTTTTTTTAGATGTTGGATTTTATAACTATGTTTACAAAGTTCCTTTTAATGTAGACATACAAAATTTAGAAAGTTTCTATAGAGGAAATATATTTGAACAAGTTGTAGGTGAAAATATTATAGCTCAAGATTTGCATGGAGATTTAGATCTTTTTTATTGGGCAATAGATCAAGACAAGGGGTCAGCTGAAGTAGATTTTTGTTTCAGTAAAGGACTCAATATTTATGGGATTGAGGTTAAATCTGGGAATAATCAAATTTCTAAATCTTTATTATCTTTTGCCAAAAAAGCTCCTCACTGCAAATTAATCAAATTTCACACTGGCAATACCTATATCGATCACAAAAATAATATTTTAAATTTACCTGTATACTTATGCTCAAGAATTAATGAGATATAAATATAAAACAATTTTCATTTCAAACATTCTCCGTCCTAATTTCTATCCCTGTATTTTCACTTGCAGGCAATCTAAACGTCTCCTTTCTCAAAACTTTTAACAAATACAACATCACTCCATAAACCCCACCAGCAAAGACTATCAAAGCCATAATGCCGATATTGCCGAATTTAGCAAAAATATTTTCTCCGAAATAAACAATTGCACCCATCAATATTCCAGCAAACACAATTTTCCAAAAATTTCTGAAACTAATTTTAAAAGGTTTGATTTTCAAAATCATCACAAAAGCCAAAATCATTACTAAAGCTTCAGTCAAAATACTTGCCAAAGTTGCGCCCCTAAACCCATAAGCTGGGATTACAATCAAATTCAAAACAATATTAAAAATTACTGACGCCAAATTAATCCAAAGCAGTTTAATTTGTTTTTCCAAAGCAACAAGGGTAAAAGTCAGCCAACCTGTAAAATAAGCAAAAATCATAGCAATAAGAAGATATTGAAATGCTATATCTGAACCCAAAAATCCTGTTTTTAAATTTGTTAAAAACTTCGGTGAACTAACTATTGAAATCAACGGGTAAGCAAGTAAATATCCTCCAATTAACATCGGAATTCCAAACATGCTTAAAAAATCAAAACAATACTGCATTACTCTATCAAATTCATTTTGTCCTTTTTTAATCATTTTTGTCATGGTCGGCAAAATCGAATTCATGAAATACAAAGGCACAACATTCAAAACCTCCAAAATTCTCATCGGCACAAGATAAAGCCCAGCATCAGTTTCACCTTTCATTACTCTAAGCATGGTAATATTAAATTTAAAATAAATCGTACTCAAAGCAATGGCAATTCCATAAGGCGCGGCTCTTTTCATTAAGTGTTTCCAATACTGAAAATCAAAACCAAGTCGGACTTTTGCATATTTTAAAGCAGAAAAAAAAGTAATTAAAAAAGTCAAAAAAGCTCCGATAGCACCAGCGATAATTAATATATTAAAACCTTTCTCTGGATTTTGCGGATAGATAAAATAAATAGTTGTGGCAATAACTCCCAAAGTCAAAATTTTCCCTAAAATATTCGCGATAGTTACCCAAAACATTTTCAAATTATACTGCAAAATCGTGCTCACTCCACCTTGCATCAAAGTAAGCATTACAAAGATAGACGCCAAAACCACACCCATCGGAATTGGAGTATTTCTATACTGCGGGATCAAATAAGCAATCAAAATTGCAAATCCCATTGAAATCAAAACTAAAATCAATCGTAAAGTTAAAAGATTACTATATACTTTCTGAATATGTTCTTTATCATCCTTTTCACTCATTTCACGCACTCCGATTGTAAAAAGCCCATAATCCGCAAATATGCTAAAAAGCGCCAAATATTCATAAATTGATCCATAATTACCATATCCTTCAACATTCAAATAATGAGTTAAAAGCTTTAAGGTAACAACACTCATTAAAGCAAGCGTTGCCCTTCCAAAAACCTGGATAAAAGTATTGCTGATAATTTCTTTTGATTTGGACATGCTCTTTTGTCATTCCTGTGAAAACAGGAATCTTAAAGAATAACTAAAATTACAGTAACGAATAAATTTAAAATTGAAAACATAAAATCCTTTATCCTTTTTCCTTTATCCTTTATACTCTAAACTGATTAACCCCTTCCCTTCTAAAAATGGAAAAATCGGTTTTGAAACAACGCTTTATAGAACTGATTTCTCAAATAAAAGAAGGAAAGGACTTTCTTTGACATCGAAAAATTAAAAATTGAAAATGAAAAATTGAAAATGAAAATGGACGCTCCTGATTTTTGGGATAATCCGCAGGAAGCGCAAAAAGTCTCAAAAAAATTTGCTAGCATTCAAAAACAAATTGAAACTTGGGAAATTTTGGAAAGCGACTCTAAAGCAAATTTGGAATTATTAGATTTAATTGAAGAAAATTCAAAAGATTTTACGGAAATTGAGCAAAATTTTATAATTTTAGAAAGAAACTTTGAAAAAGCATCTATTAATCTATACCTTAATTCCGAATTTGATCAAAACAATGCGATTTTAACCATTCATGCTGGCACTGGCGGGACTGAAGCTCAAGATTGGGCGGAAATCCTTTCCAGAATGTATTTACGCTACGGAGAAATTCAGGATTTTACAACCGAAGTTCTGGATAAAAATGTTGGCGAAGAGGCTGGAATTAAAAAAATCGCCATCAAATTCAGCGGACCGTTTGCCTATGGATATTTAAAAAATGAAAGGGGAGTGCATAGACTGGTTCGTCTTTCACCTTTTAATGCCAAACATTCGCGTGAAACATCTTTCGCGCTGATTGAAGTTATTCCTGAAATTGAAAATGATAATTCAATAACAATCGATCCAAGTGAAATCAAAATTGATACTTTTCGAGCTGGAGGAGCTGGCGGTCAGAATGTAAACAAAGTTGAATCAGCCATAAGAATCACACACCTTTCAACAGGAATAGTTGTTCAATGCCAAAATGAAAGAAGTCAGCTTCAAAATAAAGAACAAGCGATGAAAATGCTAAAAGGCAAACTCCTGCAAATTAAAGAAGAACAACAGCTAGAATCTATTAGTCAAATTAAAGGCGATATCATCCAAGGTTCTTGGGGCAATCAAATCAGATCTTATGTCCTCCAGCCTTATCAAATGGTCAAAGATCACAGAACAAATTTTGAAACAAGTCAGGTAAATAAAATGTTAGATGGAGAGCTAGTGCAAAATTTTATTGAAGCAAAATTAAAATCAACTATTTAATAATGAAATGGGAGTGGCAATTTCAATCAGAAATTTACATAAAATCTATGCGAATGGCACAAAAGCCCTGAATGATGTTTCTTTTGATATTAAAGAAGGTGAATTCTTCGGACTGCTTGGGCCAAATGGATCAGGGAAAACTACCATAATAAATATCCTTTCCGGAGCAACACGATTAACTACCGGCGAAGTTGATATTTGCGGATGCAATATCTTAAAATATCCAGAAAAAATAAAAATGTTGCTTGGCGTTGTACCGCAAGAAGTCACTTTTGATTCGTTTTTTGATGTCAATGAAATCTTAAATTTACAATCGGGATATTATGGTATTCGCAACAATCAAAAGAAAATTGATGAACTTTTAGAAAGACTAAGCTTAAAAGATAAAAAATATACTAATAATAGAACTCTTTCCGGCGGCATGAAAAGACGTCTTCTTATTGCTAAAGCTTTGGTACATAATCCAAAAATTTTTATTTTAGATGAACCAACTGCCGGAGTCGATGTTGAACTGCGATATGGCCTTTGGGAATACATTAAAGAATTAAATAAAAATGGCCTGACAATTTTACTTACTACTCATTATTTAGAAGAAGCTGAGAATTTATGCCGCAAAATAGCAATAATTAATAAAGGTGATTTAATCGCTTTAGAAAAAACCAAGAAACTACTTAAATCCATGGGTGATAATAAAAAAATGACTCTTATTTTTAAAGAAATAGTCAAATCTATTCCAAAAGAAATTTTACCTTTCAATCCTCAACTAAAAAATGATTTTGAAATTATTATCAATTTCGAAGTCAATAATCTCATGACTGTTTTTGAAAATTTACGGCCATTAAGCACATCATTAGCTGATATAAATCTAGAAGGCCAAAGTTTAGAAAAAATATTTATAAACCTAACTAAAAAATAATGAATCTAGTCGGAACATATACCCGTTTTAAAAGAGAAAGCAAAAGATTTCTAAGTGTTTATATTCAAACCATTTTAGCGCCAGTTTTTAGCAATCTTCTATATTTAGCCATTTTCGGACTCACTCTTAATAAAACTATTTCCAATGTGCACGGCATAAGTTATTTAGAATTTTTAGGTCCAGGCTTAATAGCCATGGGGATCATTAATAACGCCTATCAAAATCCTTCTTCTTCTTTAATAATTTCAAAATTTCAAGGACATATTATGGATCTTTTAACCATTCCCCTAAAAGCCGGAGAAATCCTGTTTGCATATATTGCTTCCGCTTTGTTTCGCGCTTTTCTTATCGCTATTGTAACTTATATCACTCTTAGTTTTTTTATTGATTTTCATTACGCTTCTATTTTTATAATTTTTCTTTCAATTTTAATGATTTCGCTTTTTTTTGCGTTTTTAGGCTTTTTTACAGGCATATGGGCAAAAGATTTTGATAATATTGCTTTTATTCAAATATTTATTCTAACTCCAATGATTTATCTTGGCGGTGTTTTTTATAGCATTAAATCGTTACCTTTATTTTTTCAAAAAATTTCCACTTTTAATCCTATCGTTTATATGATTGATTTGCTGAGATATGGATTTACCGGCGTTCACGATTTTACTATTTGGAAAAGTTTAATTATCTTAGGTATTTTTAATTTAATTATCGGATCAATCAGTTACTACACGCTCAAAATCGGCTGGAAAATTAAAACCTGATTTATCAAAAACCACAAATCATTATTGACAAAACTCCTTGTTGTATTGAAAGGTTTTATTTATATTAAAAAATGTATTTGTCGTAACAAAACTTTATTTTCTAATTTAATCTTCATGAAAAGATTATCGTTGCTAGCATCAACGCTATTTATCGTAGCCAGTTTATATCTTCTTATAGTAATGCCGATAAAAACAACTGCTGATAATACAAACTATATTGCAAAAAAAATTTTAGTACCAATAGCTAATGATTACGATAATACAGAAAGGCCAGTTGTAATATTTACCCCTGCCAATATCGATAGCACCAAAGAATATCCGTTAGTCTTATATTTTCATGGTTACGGCTACAATTTAAACACAGAAACAGACGCAAATGGTATTATTAATATGGCTAGTGATCAAACTAGTAATTACATAAAAATAGTAAATCAAGCTCTAATCAATGAACGCGAAAAAAACGAAATTGCTGAAAATTGGATTGTATTAATGATTGACGGAACTAATTGCCTAAATGGCAGTTTTTTTATTGATTCAAATTTTACTGGTACTTTAGGAAAATGGGCAACAGAAGAAGTTCCAAATTATATAGAAAATACTTATGGAATAAAATTTTCTAACGATCCATACAAACGTGCTCTGACTGGGCATTCGATGGGTGGATACGCGGCTTTAAGATTATCGGAAATATATAGCCCTACAGAAACTCAAAGTGTTTCATATGGAATCGCCGCCGTTAATAATCCTGTAACTTCTTGGATCGCTTCAAGCGGTTTAGCACCAAAAGTTGTAGCTGAAAATGAACGAGATGATAAAGGTATGGTTGAATATAAATTTGATGATTCTGTAATAAAAGATCAAATAAGCACAGAAAATAATCTCTATACTTGGACGATTCCTAGGCTAACAGATATTTTATTTGCCTTATCAGCGGTTATGGATAAAAATTCCATTAGGAACTACGATAAAGTGTCAAACACATATTCTGTTTGCAGTCCTGAAGATGAAAATTTAGATTTTGTATTAAATCCTTATGGCATGATTAATCCAAAAGACCTTTTAGATTGGCTGATAAATGACGTTTCAGATAATATTTTAAAAAATCCTGAAATCTGGAGGGATAGTTATGTCTATTTTGATGGCCAAGCGGCTGGATATGACGATGAATATAATCTTCAATATAACGCTAAATATTTGGATAATTTATTAAATCAAATCAATAAACAAACAAAAGATTTTGATATAAACTTCACTTCATCTTTTTATCCAAATAAAGAAGATAAACGTTTTTATACTGAGAAACGAACCGATCGCCAACATACTCATTTTTATGAATTAACCTACCGAACCGAAAAAGCCTTTGATTTTATTGCGGAAAAAATGGGGAAATGATTTTATTCTCTACCTGAATCCTATAAAAAATTATTTATTGTTCAGTAGAAGACATAACTATGTTAATTGCACAATTTTCCTTTTTTAAACCAATATTAATAGCACCTTGAGCTGAAGTTAAACATCGCCCAATATCGTCAAGCTGACGATCCGTAGAGGTAGAAACATATTGAACATATGGCATCCCCTCTTGAATACCAGCAAAATTCATAAACACTGGACTAGCTAAAGAAGCTCCTGTTATTGGGCGCATAACTTCTCTATGATCAACGCATTGTCTCATAACAACATCCTGAAAAGTTAATATAATTATTAATTGACTCGCCTGTTCAGTAGATATTTTTCCATCTATTAAATTTTGCTTTATTTGTTCTCTAAATAATGTAATTTCCTCAGGAGAGAATCCTCCATTTACACCTTTTCTTGCCTCATTTAATATATTTTCTGAAGCTTCAGTAGAGATATCACAACCGACTTGAAATGTTGCCGTATCAGTATGTTGAGGTTGGCATCCCGCCATTAATCCTAAAGTGGTTAAGCCACCAGCAATTATATTTGGTATTCGCATATAGTTTAAAAATTAAGAAGAAAATATTGTAATATGAATTAAAAACTTTGTCAAATTTTAAGCCCAAAAAACTGACAAAAAATGGATCAAAAGATTTTCAGATGGAAAAAATAATTTGATAAAATAGTGGGAAAGAACTTAATAATTAAATTCTTCTGGATTTTCGTTAATTTCTAATAAAGTATGATATTTTGATTTAAAATCTTTTTGATCTATGCTGAATTTAACATTACTTTCATAGGTGTAAGCTATATAGTAATAGCCAAATTTTTTAATTGGTAGAACTATATATCCATTTAATTCAGAATCTTTTGCTTCTAAAATATTAAATATTTCTAAATCACCTATAAAAACAGGAGTTAAATTATTAAATGTTGTTTTATCCAAATGTCCTTCAAAGGCGGCAAAAGCACCAATTTTATTATTAAAAAAACTCTCTTTATCTACTTTATAAATTTCAACACTTACTTTATTTAAATTTTGATAAAACACTAAAAATCTTGAAGCTTCTTCTAAAGTTTTTAATTGAACAATATTCCCCACCCCACCATTTGGAGCAAATGAAATAGTAGAATTTTCATTAACTGAACAACCAATTAAAATTAAACTTATTAAAATAAAAATTGATATAATAAAATAATAATGTTTCATATAAAAAATGATTTAAAATAAGCAAAATTTATAATACATTGTGATTATACACAAATTGGTACTTGAAAAGATAATATGTTAATTTATTTATACTAAATAGATCAAATACAAACTATGAAAAATATAAAAGTATATAAAAATTCAGGTGATAGTCTTATTTCTCAATTAGAGTCTTTTTATAAAACTTTTAAGGAAATTAATGATTTAGAAAAAGTTAGCTTTGATCTGACAGAACTGAACTGGATTAATCCTTTATTAATCAATACTATCTCTACTTATACTTACCACTCTA
>MFXJ01000035.1:10536-12954 GCA_001787465.1 Candidatus Peregrinibacteria bacterium RIFOXYB2_FULL_32_7
TATATCCTTATCTTAACAAAATTTCCTTTCCAGACGGGGTTAATTCTGTAGCTAAAATTGCTCATTTTAACAAAAGCTATACTCCTGTCAGTAAACTTGATAGTAATGTGGATAGCTTGGCGCGTAACAAAATCTTTGATTGTTTCCTTGATTTAATCTACAAAATAATTGGAGAAGTTCCCGGAGCTAAAACAGCTATGTTTTATCCTTTAACTGAATTAACAAATAATATTTTTGAGCATAGTAAAAGTAAAATGGGATTTTTATTTGGTCAAAGCTTCGAACATAAAAAATGTTTAGATATTTGTATTGTAGATAAAGGAAGAGGTATAAAAAAATCTTATGAAGAAGAAAAAGGATTACATTATACTGATGAAGAAGCATTAACGGAGAGCTTGAAAGGACATTCAACAAAAAATGCTGAGAGAGGTTTTGGTATACACACTTCTGGAAAATTAATTTGTCAGGGGTTTGGAGGGGAGTATATGATTATTTCTGGCAATGCTGTATATATTCAAACAAAAGGAAAAGAAATTCTGACAACTTTAAAAGGTTTCAATTGGGAAGGTGTTATAGTAATGTATAAGATACCTTTCCCTAAAGGCAAAATTGACATTACTCCTTATATAGAATAAAATTAATAGACGATAATTATACATTTATGTCAAAAAACAATCACATTTTAATAAAAGATCAAATTGAAAGTTCAAAACTTTTCTCTAGAGAATTAATAAATAAAATTGCTAAATATTTAGAAGATAATTTTGATAATCTTGATAACATCATTTTAGATTTTTCAGATATTGAATTTATTTCCAGATCAGCTGCTCATGAGTTAGTAGTTTTGAAACCTAAATATCCAAATTTGATATATAAAAATTTAGACGATGAACTAGCTGAAATTATTCGTATAGTTGCAGCCAGTAATGCTGTTAGAAAAGAATCTAATAATTTTAATCCACAAAAAGTTAATTTTAAAGAGTTAATGGGAAGTATTTAATTATTATAAACATACCTTGTTTTTCTTTGCTTCTTTTACCTTTTCTTCAAAAAAAGGAAATACAATGTCTTCATAAAGTTTAAGCAATTCATCAGCTAAATTTTTTTGATTAACAGATGCTAAGCCATCTGATTTTATTCTATATACTAATTGTGCATTATAATTTTTATCTTTTTTATTATTTATTATATCCCAGCCTTGAGCTTGAATTAAATCTTGTTTATTTTTTTCTAATTTTTCTGAAGATGATAACTTAATATAACCTGCATCAGTTACTAAATTTGCAAAATAATTTGTATAAAAAGCATAACCAGCTCCTCCAATAATTTTGTATAAAGGTAAAAGAGTTGAATTTTCTATTTGCATAGCACTACTTGGAGCTAATACGTTTTCAAAAGAAGGATGTTGTAAAAAATTATTTCTAATTAATTTTATATAATACATTTCTGGAAAATTTTTATATTCTATAGATTTTAGTATTTTCTCTTTTGACAATAAATATAAAATACAAATAGCGTTATAAAACACCTTTGTATGATATTTAGTTTCTTCCTCGGCATATTCTAGCATTTCCGAACATGAACCTTTTTCACTAATTTTTTTGTCTCTAAGAATTCTAATATTTTCTAGTTTTTTGGTAGATATCAATAAATCTTTAGTTAAATCTGATATTATACTAATTGGATAATGAAAACCTTCAAAATGCTTTATATAAATGTCCTGTTCTACTGAATTTAGTACATTAAAATATTCATGTTTTTTACCACAACCTAAATAGATTAAATATTTTTTGCAAATAATATCATTAATTGAAATTAATGCTTTTATTATGAAGGATTGGTATATAGGCTCATTCATTTAAAACATCTTTAATTGGTTTAATTCCCAGCATATCATAAATTAAGGGCTTATAATTATTAAAAATTTCATCAATAAAACCAGTAATTTGAATATTATTATTGTTTGAGATTTTTATCCATTTTGATTTAGCCTTTTCAAAAGATTCTATTTTTTTCTTTTCCAACTCTTCCCTAAATTCTGGTCTCAAATCATTTTTCAAAGGAAAATCATCAGAAAGAGCAAAAGCTGAAAGACCTGCATCAACCAAATCACTATCAAGAAATTTCATCCCTACATGGTGATGAGGATTTCTATAATCTGACATATTCTTAAAGACATCCACAATCTTTTGAACTAAATCTTTAAACTCCATATCAACCTCTTTTTTGTTACTAGACATTTTCTTTCGATCATTTTTAAATGACTCAAGAAAATGTTTTACTTTATTTTTTAATATATCCAAATCTTCTAAATATGAATGAATATGATGTTCCAAAGCATCTATGTGACTAATGTTTGAAGCGTCTGGATAAAAATATGAAAAATACAATTCATACTTCAATGTTTTTTTATAAGCA
>MFXJ01000036.1:0-6658 GCA_001787465.1 Candidatus Peregrinibacteria bacterium RIFOXYB2_FULL_32_7
TCGCTATTAGGTATTATTATTGCTTCGCCACCTTTCATGACAGCGACGCAGGAGTTGGTTGTACCAAGGTCAATTCCAATTATAGTCATTTTAAAAAAATTAAATTTTAAATTATTTTAGCACTCAAAATTATAGAGTGCTAAGAGCTCAATGTCAAGAATTTTTTAATTATTTTTCTGATTCTTTTGTCTCGATGTGGTTGCCATTTCCAACAATAACTTTTGCATAACGAATTACTTTGTTGTTTAGCATATATCCAGCTTCGGCTTCTTCCATGATAACATCTTTTTCTCCAGGAATTTGCATTAAGGCTGAATGGAAATTGGTATCAAATTTTCGATTTAAAGTTTCAATTTTTTTAATCCCGATTTTTTCTAAAGCAGAAAGAAATTGTTTCTCGATATGTAAAATTCCACATACCCATTCATTATTTTTTAAATCTTCAGGTAGATGAAAGATAGCCAGTTTAAAATTATCTAAAAAAGGTAAAAGTTCAAGAATCAATTGACTGTTTGCATATTTAGCAAATTCTGTTTTTTCTTCTTCTGATCTTCTTCTTAAATTTTGGTAATCAGCTACCGCGCGTTGAGCTATAACTTTCATTTCTTCAAGTTCTTTTTTCAAGTTTTCAATGATTTTATCTTTATCTTCCTCATCTTTTTTTTGCGCCTGAGCTTTTTTGGCATCATCTTGTTCCTCCGCTGATTTGATTTTGTCTTCAAGGGATTGAGGCTGATTTTGATCAGTTGGTTGATTTTGGTCTTGTTGAGATTGATTGGATTGTGGATTGATATTTTGCATAATTTTATTTATTTTAAAAATTTTAAGTATTCTTCACGATCAATACATGCTGATCTTAAGTTATTCTTTATAATAAAAACAGGTAACTGATCATACATTGGGATAACAAGAGGTCGCAGTATTCTATCTTTTACATATATTAAATGATCGCCTTTTTGTCTGCTAAAAGTAAAACCTTGCATTTCAAGAAATTTGATAAATAACTTATATGAAATAGGGGTGATTTTTTTTGACATTTAAATACTAATTTGAGCATTTTCAAAAGAAAGAAAAGATGGACTTTCCCAATTGTTTTTCAATTGCTTAAAACCAGCTTCTTTGAGTATGTCTTTTAAAACATTTCTTTGTTTAGCTTCTTCAATAAAACATTCTATAGCTTCATATAAGTTTTTCTTGGCTTCTTCTAAAGTATTACCGCAACTAGACAGGTCAATTAAAGGAGAATATGCAACATACATATCATTTTCTTTCCAAATTTGAATTATAAAATTTAAACTCATAAATTAAAAATATTAATAATTAAATTTTAAAGTAAAAAGGATCCTGAATCAAGTTTTAGAAAAAAATTGAAAAATAAATAAAATTTACGCTAACATTTTTTTCACTTCCCTCAACACCACTTTATTAAAAGGATAATTCATCCTCATTGGACCGATGATGCCCATTATGCCTTTGTAGCCTTCATGTTCGTATTGGGTGGCGATGATACTGCAGGATTCGATTTTTTGAATTAGATTTTCTTCTCCAATAAAAATCCGGATATCATCATCAATTCCAAGTTCGTTTAAAGTGCCAATGAATCTATCGCTTTCTTCTAGGATTTCAACTACATGGCTGGCTTGCAAAGGTTCGCGGATAAATTCAGGTTGTTTTAAAATATTAGAAAGGCCAAGATAAAAAGTTCTTCTTTCGCCTGGAATGGTGGCGAAACTGACATTAGAAATTGCATTGGCAATTAAAGCCACGCAATCATAAATTTTTTCCTGCGCTTTTTGCTTAAAATAATCTTTTTTTATTTGTTCTATATATTTTTTTGCTTTGAGTTCAATTTTTTCTGTTTCATCAAAAGTATCTAAATATATTCTATAACCAGCGCTAGTTGGAACCCGTCCGGCTGAAATATGCGGCTGATAAATTAAATTTTCTTTTTCAAGTATAGCCATATCATTTCTGATTGTAGCTGAAGAAACTTTGAGATAATAGTTTACAAGTATAGTATTGGATCCAACCGGTTCAGCGGTATTAATGAATTGATCAATAATCGCATTAAGAATTTGTTGTTGTCGAAAATTGAGTGGCACTTTAAAAAATTTAAGATAACTCCTACATTTTAATAATTTAAAATTTAAAAGTGGAGTAGTATACTTATATTAAAACTGAAATATTGAAGGAATGCAAGAAGGCGGTCGGCTATTTGCATTTTGAGGGGTAAAATGATAATAAGAAAATGCTTATTTACATTTTGAGGGGTAAAATGATAATAAGAAATTGCTTATTTACATTTTGAGGGGCGAAATGATAATAAGAAAAATTAAATATTTTTAAAAAATCAACAGGCAAATCCAGAAATAGACTTTTCGTAATGCATGAGTATTTAGGATTGTTTAGATAGAATAAAAAAATAGATTTGCTAACTGATCTAGAAAAATTTTACTAGATAAGGTATAATTACAAGATTATATCCTAACATAACTCTATATGACTGAAGCTACCACATGGGAATCATTACCTCCAGAAAAAAAAGATCTTTTTGCAAATCCTCATTGCTACGGATCAAGTGAGGGTTATAAGACCCCAGGGTACGGTCTTCGAGATAGAACTCTTCAAGTTATAAATGAATTAGATGAAGATGGCAGACAAAAAGCACTCGCAGTATTGGATAAAGCCATTAGGGAGCTTGATAAATATGGGCGTTCTTATCTAAGAGAGGAAGTAGAAGAAATAAGAGAAAAGTTACAAGAGAGTTTGAAATCGTAGCTGAAGAATATGTTAATTCACTCATATCCTGTTTAATTAGAAAATAATTGCTAATTAATGTCTCAACAATGCCGTTCTTCTGCGAGTAATTTCCGTTGGGATTTCACCTAAATATTGACGACGCATAAAGTCACGGATTTCATTAATATTTCCGCTAAATCTTCTAATAGCTAATTCGTATTTTCCACGACCAAATTCAGGAGTCATTCTAATAGTTTCAAAACCTAATCGTGCCAATTTTTCCTCTGAAGGATAAATGGCATGTTTTTCTTTATTTGCTGCTCCAAAACTTGCTGGATTAAAAGCAAAACCTGGTATTTGTTTTCCATGAATGGCTTTTGCTGCCGCCTCTACGATTTCCATATCCGCTGTCCCTGCACCATATGTAGCTATACTTACGCCTCGTACTGATGGATGTTCAATCTGATATTCAACAAATCCTGAATCCATAGACATTTTTGAATCTATTTCTAATAAATGAGATTTGCCTGTAAAAATTCGTGAACGAGTTGCCTGTGCGGCTCTTTGACGAGTCCATTTTTGAAGTTCAATTATTGAACCTGGGACACTAAGTTCTCCTGCTAATTCTAGCATTGGACTATCAAAAGCATTACTACTTTTTTCATGGACTTTTTGTGCTCCATACGCGTAAATTATTCCATCCCCAAAAACTATTACAATATCGGCCTGTCTTTCTGCGTCCATTGATGCTAATGTGTAAAGAGCATCTCGAACATTTTTTCCAGCATCACTACGCTCTTCATTGATAGAAGTTTGTGATCCAGTATAAACAATTGGTTTTACTAAATCTTCTCCTAACATGTTAGCCATTATGCTACTAGCTTCAGCCATTGTATCTGTTCCATGGATAAATAAAAACCCAGCAAATTCTTTTTTTAAATAAGTTTCAATATAAGTTTTGATAATTGCAAGATCATGAACATGCGTATATTGCATTTGAGAACTATCTATTTTAAAAATTGGTAAATCTTTTACAATAAATTTATCTCTTAACGATGGTTCGGTTTTCTGAAAAATATCATCAAAATCAAGTGATGGTATTTTTATTTTTTTCCCATCGTCACCCTCAATCTCAATCATTGAGATAGTCCCTCCTGTACCAATTGCAACAACAAGTCTCCTATCGCCAATTTCTTTTTGATCCATGCTATTGAGCATTCCAACAAACTCAATAACTTTATCTTTATCAGCAAGAATAAGTCGACTTAGATCAGTAGGATCACTTTCAAAATTAAGTTCTTGATCCGTAACATAATTTGTAGATGGTGTGTTAGACATATTTGTAAATTAAAATTTAAAAATTAGACTTTATGATCGAACACTTATCAAAAAACATCAAATAAAGAGTTTTTAGTGTTTTTAGGACTTGTCTGTGTGCTAGCGTTTAAAGTCGTATATAAAATATGTCGTAGCCTTAATGACAACGATTTGATTTGCTTTTGCCGACATTCAGCTGTTGTCAGAAAGTTGCCAACAGTCTTTTTTATTATGAATAGGTTTAATTGTAAAAATCAGTTTTTTTTGTATACTGAACTTAGGTTTTTATTTTTTAAAATTTACAAATGATTATCGAAAATTTTCTTCGCACTCTTGGGCTTAACGAAAATGAAATTAATGTTTATCTTTATTTATTAACACATGGTGAATCTATTGCCAGTGTTATTTCTAAACGTTTGGAGATGAAACGTGTAACTGTTTATTCAACACTAGAATCTCTTGAAAAAAAGGAAGTTATAGCAAGTTTTTCAAAAAATAATGTTGCGCATTTTGATGCGGTAGAACCAGATGATATTGAGGAATTATGCCAACAAAAAGTATTGGAAATGCAACGATTACAGAAAAAAGCTACTGAACTTAGAAGTGAATTTCATAAAATGAGACAACGTGGAAAAATGCCAAAACTCGAAATCCGTGGGAAAATTAAATATTATGAAGGATTGGAAGCAGTTACTGATTTAATTCAGGAAACCATAGGAGAAAATAATAAAGAACAACTCTGCTTCGGTTTAAATACTTATCATACTGAACTTGCTGGTGATGACTGGTCTGTTTATACCAAAAAACGTATCAATAAAGGTATGTTTGTTAGAAGTATTCAACCAGATACTGATGCCGCTATTGATTATAAATCTCGAGACGCAAAAGAACTCCGTAACACTCGTTTAGTGCCAAAAGATAAATTTCCAGGAAATTGTGAAATAAATGTTATTGGCAATATGATTGCTATGTTTACTACAAGTCAAGGACGTGATGCTATGGGTATGAAAATGTATAGTCCTGATATGGCGCAGGCGCTTAAAAGCCTTTTTGATTTAGCGTGGGAACGTGCGGAATTTTATGATAAAGGGAGAAATGAAACTTTATAAAATCTTTTATATATTTTTACTTGAAGCTTTAGAGTCTTAATGAAGTAAGATTTTAAGTAAAATAAATCCTCCAATTAAAAGCGCAAAGAAAATTAGGCTTAAAAGATCAAAATATTTTTCAATTTTTTCAGCGATTTTTTTACCAAAAACATGAAGGAAGATTGCGACTATAAAAAATCTTGATGAACGTCCAATTATTGAAGCAATTATTAAAGTGAAGATATTTATTTTAAAAAGTCCGGCAGAAATTGTAATAAGTTTATAGGGAATTGGAGTGAAAGCCGCGGTTAGAATTGTTATAAATGCGTAATTTTCGTATTTAATTTTGATTGTTTCCATTAAATTTTGAAGATTATAAAAATTTACAATTGGTTCGCCGATAATTTCATAAAATCCAAACCCAATTATATAGCCAAAAATTCCGCCTAAAACTGAGGCTAGAGAGCAAATAAAGGCGAAACGAAAAATTTTCTGATGATGAGCTAGTCCCAGCGCGATCAACAGCGGATCTGGAGGAATGGGAAAAAATGAACTTTCAGCAAAAGCGATAAGAAAAAGAAAAATGTCCGCATGTGGTTTTTGAGCTAGATTAATTGTCCAGTTATAGAGTCTGCGGAGAAGGGAAATAGGGGATTTGAGAATTTTTTTAAGCATTTTTTTGAAATATTCCTTCAGGAATTTAGGATAAAGGATAAAGGATAAGGGATAAAGAAGAAATTTTAAATTATGGTTTCTAAATAACATTCTTCACAATAAATAATTTCTTTTCGGTCAGGCGAGTATGTTGTTTGAATTTCTTTGCCACATTTATCACATTTTCTATCCCAAAATTTTCTTGGATTTCTAAGGCTCATTCTTTGGAGATGTCTTTCTTCAGGATGTAAATGTGGAATTGGCAGATTCATTTGGCGATAAAAATCCAATTCGGGTTTGATGATTTTGAATGGGCGATTCGTAGATATGCCCTGGCAGGGCATATCTACGGGTAAAATCGCCCAATTCAAAATATCGTCAGCCTGTCCGACTTCTTCAGTGCGGGGAATTTCCGAAATTGAATCTGGTAATAAATTTGCCGGAATAACTTTTTCTGCTTGAGGAATGGTATCAATATTATCTTTCCATTGTAAATTTTTTTTCAAAATTTCTTCTTTTGTTGTAGGGAAATAATATTGCGCAATGGTCTCGTTATATGCAAAAGGGGATAAAGATATTGGGAAGAATTCACCATATTCCCTATTCTCAATCATTTTTTTTATTATTTTCGGTACCAATTTCTCATATTCTTCTTTGGTATATTGTTTATTTAAAATACAATATTCTTTATGTTGAAGTCCAACGCATCCAAAAAGATCATGTGAATTTTGCATGCAAAGTTTTGAATAAAAAATGTTGTAAGTTCCTCCCCAAATTTGATCTGAAAAATAAATGTTTTTGATGCCGCCGCCAATTTCGTGATTTTCATAACAAAATTCAACTCCTTCTTTTGCCCCAAA
>MFXJ01000036.1:6685-9283 GCA_001787465.1 Candidatus Peregrinibacteria bacterium RIFOXYB2_FULL_32_7
ATTTCTAGCATAAAAAATATATTTGCAGTCTTGAGCATTGTGAACATCAAAACAATAATGGCATCTTTGCGTGTTAAATATGTAATCTCCTTGCGAATCTTCATTCTGCACACCTTGAGTGGCTTTGTTTGGGAACTTTTTTGCAAAATTTAAAAATTTTTGATAAGTTTCTTGAATATTTGAATATTTATGAAGTTCCAAAGATTTTATTTTTTCTAAATATTCTTCTTTAGACAATTTTTTATTGAAAAAATAATATTCTTTATTTCTTAAATTTACAGATCCAAAACAGTTTTTACAGCCAATACAGTTTTTGAGAAAAAAGCTATCAGTACATGTTTGACAATTTTGTGAATATTTTAAATTATATGACTGTTTGCAATCAACGCATTGATAACAAAGTTCGCATTTAAGTCCATGAGTAATGTCCATTGAGCTTTTAGAATCGCAAATATAGTTAGAATAGTAACAGCTATCATCTCCATCAGCCTCAAAAATCAAATAGCAGTTTTTGCAAAAGCCACATTGATTCGTGAAATCACAATTTTGCAAATTAATAGTGGAAAGAGCCAGTTGAGGAACTTTTCGCATCAGTTCTTGAAATTGTTCAAAAAAAGCTTTGTTAAAATCATATTCCTGCTCATAATCTAAAGGATTCCATTTATCCGAATACCAATAATTATTTTTATATACTTTAAAAGGTTTTTCAGGAGAGAAAACTGATAAAATCTCTTCTCCAGTTGCGTCGCATTTTCTTTTATAAAGTTTATATTCATTTCTAAAGGCCAGTCGTCGTTGTTGTCGGCAATCAGGACAGAAAGTTGGAGGAGGGATCTCGTATTTTTTGTTATTGAAAATTGGAGAGATTTCTTTATAGAATTTTAAATCTTCATCCATGATTTCAAAGGATTGTTGGCAATTTTGGCAAGATCTAAACATATACTTTTTATTTAAAGTAATATTTTTGTTAATTTAATTATAAGATAAAGTAAAAAATTATAGAATTAATTATTTTTTATTCTTAAAAAATTTTTAACTTCTGCTTTCTTAAAAGAATATTTTATGTTCTTTTTTATAAATAATCTCTACTTTTAACTCCTGAAAAATGATATAATTATCAGATTAATTAAATTTAAAAAAGTTCATGTCAAAAACAAAGACAAAAATAGAAGAACTTTCGGATAAAGAGTTGCATAATCTAATACAAGTAATCTCTGATAAAATGATTGAAGGATCGGTAAATGAGTTTTTTGATATTCAGGTTAATAGATCTGATACAGATATTAAAGAGATAAAAATACGTAAATTTAGAATGCCGAAAGATGGTGATTGTTTATCTGGAATGATGGAAAAAATTGTTTTTCAGGTAATGCATTTATTAGCGGCAAAAATTTGCGCAAAAAACAAAAAATATCAACAACTTTTTACACAGATTTTTTCTTCAGCTAGCGATAACAGTGCGGAACTTGATACTCCATATGAAGTATTATCTTCTCGCATCAAAACTAAGGTGATGAATTTGTATATTAGAGTACTTTGTAAATGAGAGTTGGTTCCGTCAATTTTTTCACATCCAAAATTTTTTCTAGTTGTTTCTCTGTTAGAATACCTTTTTTTAAAATAATTTCTTTAATTGGTTTGCCGGTTTTTATAAATTCTTTGGCTATTTCAGCTGAGGCCGCATATCCAATAATTGGATTTAAAGCTGTTACTAAACTTGGACTTTGCATAATGTATTTTTCGCAGATTTTTTGATTTGCAGTTATGCCTTTGATGCATTTTTCTTCTACCATTTGTATGGCATTGTTGAGAATCTCAATAGAATTTAAAATTTCATAAGCCATGAGAGGCATGTAAACATTTAGATCAAGTTGTCCGCTTAAAACTGCTAAATTTATGCTTTGATCAGCTCCAATTACATGGCAACAAACTTGATTCATACATTCAAGAATAGATGGATTGACTTTGCCAGGCATGATTGATGATCCTGGTTGAACTGCAGGCAGGTTAATTTCAGCAAATCCAGTGTTTGGTCCTGAAGCAAGAAGTCGTAAATCAGATGAAATTCGATATAATTCCACCGCTAAATTTTTGATACTGCTGGAAATATGATTTATTGCTTGTTGGCTTTGCATGATTTCAATAAGATCTTGGCTGTTTTTAAGCTTTGCGAATGCGTGGTAATGCGTTTGCAAAGGCATGGATCTTAAATATTTAACAACTAGAAATCTATATTTCGGATGAGTATTTATGCCTGTTCCAGCCGCTGTTCCGCCAATTCCTAGTTCAGTTAAATCATCAGCATTTTTTTGAATATCTTTGAGGCATTTTTGAAGAGTTGTTCCGTAAGCTGTAAATTCTTGTCCAAGCCTGATAGGAACAGCATCTTGAAGATGGGTACGAGCAGATTTAATAATTTTATCAAAAGTTTTTCCTTTAGCTTTGAAAGTCTTAGAAAGTTTCTGAAGAGCTTGATAAAAATTTTGTAATTTTAATAAAATAGCTAGTCTGGTTGCGGTTGGAAAAGTATCATTTGTAGATTGAGCCATGTTTACGTCGTCATTCGGATTAATTTCTCTATAACTGCCTTTTTCGTAT
>MFXJ01000036.1:9308-9920 GCA_001787465.1 Candidatus Peregrinibacteria bacterium RIFOXYB2_FULL_32_7
CAATTACTTCATTTACATTCATATTAAAAGAGGTTCCAGCTCCAGCCTGAAAAACATCAACTAAAAATTGGTCATTAAATTTCTCAGAAATAACTTCGTCAGTAGCTTTGATAATAGCTTTAGCTTTTTTTGCAGTTAAAAGTTTTAATTCTGCATTTGCTAAAGCGCAAGCTTTTTTTAAAATTGCATAAGCTTTAATTAAAATCGGATCAGCTTTTAAATTTGAAATTGGAAAATTTTCAACGGCGCGAAGAGTTTGGATGCCAAAGTAAGCATCTTTTGGAACTTTTTTTTCGCCAAGAGAGTCTTTTTCGATTCTGAAGGACAAAAGATAAAGGATAAAGGATAAAGTATACTACTCCGCTTTTAAATTTTAAAATTAAGTAGTATATGCTCCGAAGCTTAATTATTTATTTTATAAAATAAATAAACAATATTATAAAGCTTCGTAGCATTATACAATTTTAAATTATTAAAGTGTAGGAGTATATTATTATTTTAGCTTTAAAAAATTTTTTTGAAAAGAAAAAACCGCTTGTTTTTTATTCAAGCGGTTTTTTGATTAAAGTCTTTTAATTTTTAATAGATAAAATCTTGGCTTTTTGTATTATT
>MFXJ01000037.1:0-858 GCA_001787465.1 Candidatus Peregrinibacteria bacterium RIFOXYB2_FULL_32_7
CATAATTAAATCTTGAAGCGCAAAACCAATTCCCATAATTAAATCTTGAAGCGCAAAACCAATTCCAAAACCAACGGCGGCAATAATAGTAGTAATATCTATGCCGGCTACTTTTAAAGCAATGGTAACGCCGACGGCTAATATTCCCGCATAAGTTGCTCTGCCCGCGAGTACGATCATATCCTCATGAGCGTCGTCAACTTGATTGGATATTTTATCAACAACTATTTTTCGAAAAGTTTTGGCGAAATATATTGAAAATATAAGCAAAATAAGAGCCGCGATCCAATTATCAAGTCTATCCCAAAGAAAACTTAAGAAATCAACAACTGCTTTTTGGCTTTCATCAACTGTTTCTGTGCCTTTTGTAACAACCGTTGCGGCGTAAGCGATAGGAATCATAATTTGTGAATTTAGAAAAATATCTTTATATTATAGCAAAAAATATAAATTTTGAGAATTGAGAATCGAGAATTAAGAGTTGAAAATAGATAATTTTTATAGATTTTAGAGGGAAAATATGGTCTAGTCTTAAAATTTTGTATTTTTGTATTTTTGCATTTTCGTAGGGTGCGCAGATCTGCGCACCCTACAAAAAAATACAAAAATACAAAAATACAAAATTTTGAACCACATTAGCTTAGTTATATTATTTTTCAATGAAACTTCAGACTTTAAATCTTCAAAATTTTCGTAATCATTTAAGTTTAACTTTGGATTTTAAAAATAGTCCAGTTACTGTTTTTTCTGGAGCCAACGGCATAGGTAAAACAAATATTTTGGATGCGATTTATACTTTGGCTTTGAGTAAATCTTTTCGAAGTAATCATTTGAAAGATTTAATTTCTTGGGATGAAA